>JALRIJ010000495.1 GCA_023255485.1 Flectobacillus sp. | reverse complement strand
ACGTTAAGTCATTCATTCTTGATGTTGTAGCATTAAGTAGTCTGATATCAATCGTGCTGACCATGATTGTGTATTTAAACCTTCATAAAAACCACAATGACTGCCCTTTTTCGTGGTTACTACCATCATATTGGGCATTTTTTGAATCATTTCTTTATAAGGCTCAAAATTACGAATATTACAGACGGGGTCATCTTCAGCATTTAAAATCATCAAAGGAATTTTAACATTTTCAAATACAAAAATTGGATTTGTTGCCTGATTATAAGCCTCAAAACTACTATAGCCTGCCAGTTCAAAATAGTGAGATTGAAATTCCTGCAAACTTTTTGTCGCCAAAACTTGTTCCAAAGATGCTGTGTATTTCCATGTCTCTGCATAAGGATAAATAAAAGCCTTAAACAATTTCTTAGTCATCACCTTGGTATAAAAAGGATGTACATTTTTAAATCCAAGCTCTGTGTCATAACCCGGACACAATGCAAAAGCAGCTTTAAATGGTGTTTGTACACCTTCTTCGCCTAAATAGCGAACCAATAAACCTGTTCCAGCAGAAGAACCTACCGCATATAAAGCAGAGTTTGGAAATTTATTTTGAATGTGCGTAATTTGCTCACGTAAATCATCCGTCGAGCCAAAAATAGACATTTTAGGCACTGGCATCGGTAAATTAGCATGCCCACGGCGCAAACATAATGCGATACGCCAACCTGTATGTGCATGTAAATCACGTACCAATTCACGCATACTTTCTGGTGAACCCGTTATAGTATGCATTAATACAATGGTGGGTGTAGTCTCTGGTAAATGTAAACCATGCCATGCAATTGCAGTAATACCACCATCAGCCATTTTTAATTGTTCAATGGCATCGTATTTTAAATGAATGGTTTGTTTCTTAATTAAATCAAAATACAGCAAATGGGCATGCGTGTTGGATAACCACGGTGTTGGTCGATACTTTTTTTTTCAGCTGAAGACTGAAACTTTTGCTCTTCACTGTCTTTTTCTTAGAAATAGCTTGATTTATCATCATTAACAACAGGTTTTTAAATTTCAACCTTTAAATATTGTGAGCTTTTGTGCTCTTCAACGCTTTAAACAACTTTAACCATTTCCTCATCTGACTGTGAGTCTTCGCTTTCTCCATTCATGTCATTGATATGTGAGGGTAGGTTGGGGATTTTATCGATGTTGAGTACTTTAATATCGAGTTTGCCGCTAGTGTTCTTGGGTGTATTCTTGATTTCACTGACCAGCTCCTTGAGTTCTAGCTTTTGACTAAGCTCAAGTTTAGTAGGTGTTTGAGTAATGCTATTTCTGCGTGATGACATTTAACTTTAAATTGCAGGCGTTTGCAGAGCAACTAAATTCACAAATTTAGTTTCAACTTTCAAAATCTCGGTTTAAGTAACATAATTTTGAGAAGAATCAATTTTTCCTGATTAAATTATCATTTCGGTTTATTTTGAATTATAGTTTAGTTGTTCATTTTCATT
>JALRIJ010000494.1 GCA_023255485.1 Flectobacillus sp. | reverse complement strand
AATTTTGGGGGAAGGTTCAAGGAAACCAAAACGCCCAGACGTTGCTGTTAGCTAAAAGCAAAATGTTTCTTTAGTAATTGTATAATAGCCAGTCCATAGGGCAACTATTTTAAATTATTATACTATAAAGAAGCCTTACGCTAAGGGCTGTTTATTCCTGTTTGCCTCTGTTCGACTTAATGAAGATAAATTCCTCTGTATCGTTCTCGTATTTCCGCATAATTCGACCACCTGAGTTCTTATGTTCGTCAGGGTTTAGGGTGTACTTGTTAAATCCACACCAAGCCTTGAGCTTCTTCATAAATGCCTGTGGGGTAATCTTCGTCTTGTTGTAGGTAAAGAAGCTCTCTTGAGCAATTCTACGCACTACAAACTCGTCTAAACGTCGTCCTTCTTGAGCGAAATAGCTATCTGCCCACGCTCTAAAGGCTTCACCCATTGTCGAAATCAGGTTTCGTTTTTGTACGTTACCGCTTGGAGGGTCAATTCTCTCCGTTGTGCTAAGGTAAAACTGTAAGCACCTAGCCATCGTGTTATAAAATTTGTTCCACTCGTCAGGAGTAAAGTCGTCAAAAAGCTGTTTTCCGAAATCGTCTTTGGGTTCTCTGTCCTCTAAGTATTCACATTCATCCGTGTTCTTATGGTAATAGTCTGAGAATACGGTATAAATTTTTCTACGTAAATCGGACGGATCTGTTTGTCTGTCACCAAAATTTGAATTGAACCAAAACTTAGGTGACTCTGTAAATGGAATCGTTACTGATTTTAGCCCTTTTCGTCCGACTACCATGTCACTGGTTAAATGCTCGTAGAAGAATCTAAAGTCTGCATACTGTGAGGTATCATCCGATAGAATCAAATCATGCTCAGGCGTTACACCATCGAATATGAAATCCATCTTTCCACTGTCTAACTGTCGCCCAGGGAGAATGAACGTCTGGAGGAATAGCTTGATGGCAAACGTTAAGATAGATTTACCAGCTCCACCGTGAGCTTCGCCATCATTGCTTAACTTATTATCCATCGTCCAAACTGCCCACGGTCTATTTCGGAACTTGAAACGGTGCAATACATAACCGATACAATAAATACGGTTGATTAAGTGTATCTTTTGGTCGTGTACTTCTTCATCGGTTAAGTGTTGCCCATCAATCGCAAAGCGGTATTTCTCCAGATATTCCTTTTGGTCATCATAGCTGATACTAAGCAAGGCTTTTAGGTCATCTCTTGTAAGATTATTTTCCTGAATGTACTTTTCTTGCTTTGCTGCGGTATCGTACAACTCTGCAAAACGTAAGCGTTCCTCTAACTCTTTACGCCAGTGTACTCGTGCCGTTTGAATGATAAATTGAAGAAATAGGCAGCTGTTGTCCTTTATCTCAATATCCCAATCACCATTGGGCTCTCGTTTAATCACAAATGGCTCTGGTAGAACCGTGGACTTTTGCTGTTTCAAAATTTTCTTCTCCCAAACAACTTTGCCATTTGCCGCTTGCTTTATGTCTTCAAT
>JALRIJ010000493.1 GCA_023255485.1 Flectobacillus sp. | reverse complement strand
GTCCGCAAGATGGTTTTATTGATGCAGGAACAGGAGGGGGTATTGGCTATGGCTATGCTGACTCGATGGAAAATGCGGTAGTTGACCAAGAGTTTATTTTAGATGAAAAGCGTTATCACACCGTTTATGAAGTGAAAAATGGACAAGGCCCCGCACCAATTAAAACCGAAAAAGGGTGGTTGCATTTAGCTCATGGTGTGCGTAATACGGCGGCAGGTTTACGGTATGTCTTGTATATGTTCTTGACTGATTTAGCGGATATTACGAAAGTAACACACAAACCAGCAGGATATTTTATTGCTCCCGAAGGAGCAGAGCGAGTAGGAGATGTATCGAATGTCGCTTTTGCCAATGGTTGGATTGCCGATGAAGACGGGACAGTGTTTATCTACTATGCTTCGTCTGATACTCGTATGCACGTAGCCACTTCTAGCATTGAACAGTTGTTGGATTATGTAATCAACACGCCAGCAGACGGCTTACGTTCGGCTGCTTCTGTTGCGACCCTTCAAAGCATAATAGATAAGAATCTTGAGTATGCTCAGGTAACGGCATAAGTGATAAAGATGATTTTTGAAGTTAATGCGCTGGTATAGAGTTCGATATAACTTAGTAGAGTTATAGTCTGTAAAAACCTTATAGGTTTTCAAAACCTATAAGGTTTCGTTCCAAGAAGTTCTGTCGCAGTCTATAAATAGCTGTTATATTGATTAATCAGTCATCTTTATTTTAAGAGTCTATACAACTACAGCATCTTCATACAACTATGTTTTCTATGGTGCTATGTGGTTAATTATGTCGAGTACTTCAATCCAAAATTCAACATTACCACCCAGTTCGCTTATAAAAAGGAGAGAATGTAACCGTTCTCTCTTTTTTGCATAAAAGACTTTTTTGTCCCGATAACCAAGGACAGAATACTCCTCACTCATTTACGAATATTGATATAAAAATATGCTTTCAACAACCTTTAAAAACGAAATTCAACAAGAGTTAGAAAACATCCTTCAGTTTTGGGTACACAATGCAGTGGACGAAAAACAAGGAGGATTTATTGGGAAAATGGATTCCGAAGGGCTTATTCATCCCGAAGCTCCCAAAGGAGGTGTCTTGAATGCCCGAATCTTGTGGACATTTTCTGCTGCCTATAATCATGCGGGAAATGCCCAATACCTCGAAATGGCAAAACGCTCTTATCATTATATTCAACAGCATTTTAAAGATAATCAATATGGCGGTGTGTATTGGTCGCTCGATTATCAAGGCAATCCCCTAAGTACCAGAAAACAAATTTATAGTCAGGCATTTACGCTGTATGGTTTAGCCGAATTTTATAAAGCAACCCAAGAAGAAGAAGCCTTATTTTTTGCCAAAGAGCTTTTTAAGCTGATTGAGCAATATAGTTATGACCCCGTTCAAGGGGGCTATTGGGAAGCATTTTCGCAAGATTGGCAATTGTTGGACGATTTACGATTAAGTGAAAAAGATCGGAATGACCCCAAAACCATGAATACGCATTTGCATATCTTGGAAGCTTATTCGACCTTG
>JALRIJ010000492.1 GCA_023255485.1 Flectobacillus sp. | reverse complement strand
GAGCAATTAGCAGAGGTAAAAGACAAAATGCCGAAATATACAATTTGTTATCGTGTTTCCTTTTGTTGAGAGCCGAGCCATACGACCCACCCCCCGAACCAGCTAAGGCAAACAAAGGTAAAACCATCAGCCAACACGCCCAACCTTCCCACTTAAAGGCAATCGTAATGAGCATAAAAATACCAATTGGAACCCCTGGTGCCATTAGGTAGTAAGATCTTTTTGCAGCTTTCTCTGGAGGAGAAAAATAAACCGTCAGAATACCCACGATGGTTGGTAAGCAAAACAAAAAACTAACAGACATTACAGAAAATAGAGACCCCCATGTATTAATTCCAAATACAAAACGGAGAAAAATGGCATATCCCGTTGGAACAGCAAAGACTTTGAGAGCAGTGAGGAGTTTATTATTCATGGCGTTGGTTGATAATTCTTTAACAAGATAGTAATGAGAACAATAGAAAAATAGTAGTTGACCACATTATCTAACCAGTGTTACAGTGCCATTGTGTTGCAAGAGGGCATTATCATAAGCCCGCTGATAGATGATTGCATACGAATAAATCCCTACAGGACAATCAACATTGTTGGATGTACCATCCCAACCAATACTATTTCCTTCGTTTTCAAAAAGCATATTACCCCAGCGATCAAAGACGACTATTTTTTTGATACTCCCATGGGTGATAGATAAGGTGAAATCATCGTTTTGATTGTCGTGATTAGGGGTGAAAATCGTTGGAGCATAAATCGTTGGTTGACAGGATACACCATTGATTGTGCGGGTAACACTACATCCATATTCATTGGTAACAATAACTTGGTATTGTTCAGGCTTATTGACTTTTACTGAAAAAGACTTTTCTCCTGAATGTTTCCAAAAATAGGTATAATTCGGTTGCTTTCTTCCTGCATCAATCGGAACTTCAATGCACATATCCTGACTTAAATCAACTATTGGATTCGGGCGGTACATTGTACGGGTAGATACTGAAGTAGAGCAATTGCCATTTGTGACAGAGAATACGTACGTCTGCTCCTTATTTACCGTAATTTTAGGAGATGTTTCGCCTGTTGACCATAAAAATGAGGTACTT
This sequence comes from Flectobacillus sp., assembly GCA_023255485.1. Classification (GTDB taxonomy): domain Bacteria; phylum Bacteroidota; class Bacteroidia; order Cytophagales; family Spirosomataceae; genus JALRIJ01. The sequence goes on along the minus strand of JALRIJ010000492.1, from coordinate 476 downwards.
AAATTGCTTGGATTAAGTACTGGTATGATTTCGCTACTGCTTCCCTCGCAAAAATAGAGAGGATTGTCCAATGAAATGCTAGGTAGGGGTGTTACTTGGATAACCACTTGGTCGGTAACTGGTACCCCACAAAAATTAGTATAACTCACCTGATAGGTACTCGTTTGAGCTGGTGTAGCAATGGGGAGTCTTATTGTTGAAGAGTTGAGTCCTGTTGTTGGTGTCCAAGTATATGTATCATCTTTCGATACTCGACTAACTAGCTGTACGGGAGTATTGGGACAAATGTTCGTGATTTCTTTGGTGAAAAATACATTTTTTCGGAGCATGATTGTCTGCTTGTTGGTTGATCCACCCGTAGAACCCGTAAAACCCCACCAAACTTTGGGGTTACCTTGGAATATGTCCGTAATAAGGTCTTTTACTAATCGCAAACGCAAGCTACAATCGAAATATACTTCCATTGCTTTTGTCGC
>JALRIJ010000491.1:1332-1582 GCA_023255485.1 Flectobacillus sp. | reverse complement strand
ATTTGTTGATTTTCTTTAGATTATGGAATATTGAATTTCGAAAGAACCATGATAATGTCCCACCTACTTCTTCTAAACTGGGTAAGTTAATATCTATATTTAAATTAGCATTTCCGCCAATATATTGTAGTTTAGGAAAGCGAGTTGGTAATGTTCTTTTTATAAAGTTGCTTACTACATTTAGTGAGAAATTGTTAAATGTTTTGTCTGTTTGATTAATTTCAAAGTTATTTGAAACATGCTCTAATGA
>JALRIJ010000491.1:0-1322 GCA_023255485.1 Flectobacillus sp. | reverse complement strand
CGATAATTATTAATATTGCAACTCCTGATGTACAACTTCTCTACTGTTCTCAATTTTGGACAGTCAACCAAGGATTCCTCTATCCTAAAACTTTTACCTATATTTTTTAATTCAGGTAGGCAAACCCATTGCCCGTTGATTATACAATCTTCTTCAACACACTGTAAGTTATCAAATTGTATAGGGTCAATATTATTTGAACTGCTTATTTTATTGCTGATTGTTAGTTTTTGAACAGACTGAAGATTGGAAAAGCGAACACTTTTTGAATGAACTTGTACGTGACCAAAAATTTTGGTGTGGGGAATAATACAATCGTCTAAATTGATGATTAAATTGAAGTATCCGTCAGAAGGCAAGTTTCTAATGTCGGAATAATGTCTAATTTCAAAAGCACGTCCACTTTTCTTTGTCAATTTAGGAGTAACAACTTTTGCTTTGTTTTTAAGTTTACCACCTACAAAATTTAATTCGGGTAAGGCAACAGATTTATAAATAGTTAGGTCTCCTCTAACTTTTTGGAGAGCTACAACATAAATATTCTTCTCATGTAAATTACAGTCTCCCGCAACGATAGCTAATTGAGGTAAAAATGCATCGGCGGCATCAATGGATAGATTTCCTTTGACTTCTTTTAGATGTGGGAAAGAACAATCTGTTGCTCGAATCAAACAATTTCCGTCAATTTCTTTCAATGAAATCTCAGCCCCTTTCAGATAAATTTCAAGCTGAATAGGTGTATTGGTGGGAATACGAGCAATATCTTCTTGTTTTTTGATTCGGTAAGTTTGCATATTAGTCATAGGCAGCCTCTACAATGCCTGTAATAGGATTAAATTCTTGTTGAATGTATTTGATTATATTGGGGCTTTCTGTTTTTAGCGTACCGTGTTCTCCATGCGAGATAATGCCTTCTCCCTCAATTTCAAGTACCTGAGTGGTTCGATCAATCGTTTTAACAACTTTTATTAACGATGCCTCTAAGACATGCGTATTTGTAGTGTTTTCTAAAAAATGTTTCATAAAATAGATATTAGTTAATCTTCGGAATTATATGCGATAAAAGTACAAAAATAGATGGATAAAAGTCAACGACCCTGTCAGGGGGATTACCGAAAATTTTACCTCACACAGGCTACCACCTCTTTAATAAACCGATTTTCATCAAAGTTTTTACTTTTTGGTGTACAGCCCAAACGGACTACTACCAGTTCTTTGGATGGAATGATGGTGATGGATTGCCCCTCGAAACCATCTGCCCAAAAAGCGTCTTGTGGATACGTTTTATCATGATGATTTATCCAAAAATGAGCCGCATAGTC
>JALRIJ010000490.1 GCA_023255485.1 Flectobacillus sp. | reverse complement strand
CGCACACGAAGCCAAGTGGTTTTCGTTGAGCGAATTGCCTGCATTGGGTTTCGACCACCAAGAAGTAATTCAAGTGGCTCAACAACGGTTAAAAGCTAAGGTTATTTATCAGCCCATCGGTTTTGAACTATTAGACGAGCAATTTACGCTGACAGAATTACAGCATTTGTACGAAACAATTTTAGAGCAGAGCATTGACAAACGTAATTTTAGAAAGAAAATCCTTGAAACAGGGGTACTAAAAAACACAGGACTGAAACGAACAGGCGTAAAAAATCGAGCTCCCGAATTATATGAGTTTAATAAAGAGGCATATCAGGGGAAGGTAAATTTTAGTTTGTTTTGAGAATAGTTAGTGAATTGTGATTGAGTGAATTAGTGATTGAGTGATTTTTGGGCAATCGTTAGTTCTCTGCGTAGCTCAGGGGAATAAAACAAAACGCAAGTGTGTCACGGAGTTTCACAAAGAAAACTAGTTCTACATCCTTTACCTTAACATAACATAATGATGGAAATTACATTAGATAACATTAAAGCATTATTGTTCGGAGTTGCCATAGGAGATGCTCTTGGCGTACCTGTCGAGTTTACTCAACGGGCTTTTTTAAAAGCGAATCCTGTAGTAGGAATGAGGGAGTACGGTACACATAACCAGCCAAAAGGAACTTTCTCCGATGATTCTTCTCTAACATTTTGCTTGGCTGAAGTACTGACTCAAAAGTTTAGTTTAGAGGCAATTGCCCAGAACTTTATCCAATGGTATAAATCTGGTTACTGGGCAGTAGGAGGTAAGTTATTTGACATTGGAATTGCTACTCGATTGTCTATCAGTAATTTAATGAACGGAGTTGTGCCAGATTTGGCAGGAGGAATGACGGAGGATTCAAATGGAAATGGTTCTTTGATGCGAATTGCACCCTTAGTTTTTTATTTAAAGGATAAAAAAGTGGATGAACGATTCATGATAACCAAGCAGGTGTCTTCAATCACGCATCGCCATATTCGCTCAGTAATAGCTTGCTTTTATTATGTAGAATTTGCTCGAAAAATTTTGGAAGGTCAAGATAAGTTTAAGGCTTATCATAATACACAACTAATAGTGTCTGACCTTTTGTCTTCTTATCCAATTTTGAGTGAAGAAATATCACGCTATAATCGTCTTCTAAAAGAGGATATTTATACGCTAGATGAAGATAGAATTCAGAGTAGTGGTTATGTAATTCATACGCTTGAAGCAAGTATTTGGTCAATATTGACAACCAATAGTTATGAAGAAGCTGTGTTAAAAGCGGTGAATTTAGGCTCTGATACGGATACCACTGCCGCAGTCACAGGAGGGTTAGCAGGTTTGATATATGGGTTTGATAGTATTCCTACTGATTGGATAAATACTATTGCCAAAAGAACGGAAATAGAGGATTTAGCTATTCGTTTGAAGCAAAAAATATAAAAATAGATATTGGCTGAATATTGTTTTGCCAGTCTCGTAGAGACGACCGATATAGTAAGCAGGAATTTCAATTCCTGCATAAACACAACAACCATGAAAATACTACCAGTTTTATTGAAAGATGGCTACAAAGTTGGTCAC
>JALRIJ010000048.1 GCA_023255485.1 Flectobacillus sp. | reverse complement strand
CTTTTGAAGCATCCATAGAGCAAGATATTCTCAAAGTCGGTGACAGCCATAATTCAAATGACCCTTATTTTAAGGCATTAGAAGACTCCCTATTAACGGTGTATAAAGTTGATTCTGTTCAGCAATTACCTTTTAATTACAAGGGTTTTCAGATGAAAGAAGGAGAACGTATTAGTTCGGGTATCTACTCCGCTCATCAGGATGGACTCTTCCGAATATTCGCCAAACAGAATAGTTTTTCTCAAATAATAGCCTTTGTCAATCCCTTTACGGCCGTGAAAAACTTATCCATGGCACTTACAGGGACGGATTTTGCAAGTTATGCAGCCTTCCAACGACAAGCTGAAAGTTACCGTTTTTTAATGGCTCAAAAAATGAATGATCTGCAAATCAAATACGTCAGTAATCATACCACAACGTCAGCAGATAAGCATAGTCGAGTAGATAAAAAAATGTGGAAGTCCATACCCGACTTTAGATTTGAGCCTTTAACCATTGCGGAGACTCTTCAAGCTGAATTAAATTCTCTTATCGCTTTGTTTGGTTGGGTTCTTGTCCTTTTTTCCTTTATTCATGTACTTTCAAAAAGACTTCAAGCAATATGATTTCGTTGATTTTTAAAAATATAATTAGAGCTAAAAGTATAAAAATTGGTTTAGTATTCCTGCTAGGTGTAGGTTTGTTGAGTCTTGTAGTGGGTAAACAATTTTTGGATAGACAACACAAACACACAGAAGAGTTAATCAAGTATCAACAAGAACATTTTGCTCGTACGACGCAACTTCACAAGGAGGAGCTAGGTCTTCTTTTGTACTATCTCAGATTTTCATTTGTCAATACGGTTACGCCTATTTCAGGTTTATCTATCGGGCAAAGGGATATAAACCCTTCTATCCAGCAAATGACAATACGAGGTATAGAAGCACAACGCTACGATTCGGAACTAACTAATCCAAGCAATTTATTAATGGGGAATCTTGACTTTAGTTTCGTCTTAATCTACCTATTTCCTTTGTTTATTATAGCACTAACTTACAACATTATTTCGGAAGAAAAGGAGAATGGAACGTGGCGAATCATCGTTATCCAAAGTGAAAATTTAATGAAGTACATTCTTCAGCAGTTTATGGTGCGTTTCGGTATGATACTCTGTCTGCTATGCCTACTTTTGGGGATTGCCATCCCTTTTTTAGGAATACCTTTTGATACGAGTTTTCTCACTTTTTCACTTCTATCCGTATTATATCTCATTTTTTGGTTTGTGCTAACATTTGTGGTTACGGCTTTCCAGAAAAGTTCAAATTATAATGCAGTGTTTTTATTTGCCAGTTGGATTTTACTCCTCATTATTATCCCATCATCCATCAATAACTATTTGGTAAAGAACTATCCGACACCCGAAGCGTTTGAAATGACCTTAAAACAGCGAAAAGGATACCACGAAAAATGGGATATGGATAAGCAAAAAACGATGGATGCCTTTTACGCTCATTATCCGCAGTTTAGTAAGTATAGTCTGCCAGAAAAGGAGTTCTCTTGGCAATGGTATTACGCCATGCAACAAGTTGGAGATGATGAGGCAGCACCTAGTACGCTTGCCTTAAAGGAGAAATTAGTTGCCAGAAACCAGTTGAGTACAGCGATTGCTCAATTTATACCAAGCCTACACTTACAAATTCAACTAAATGAAATTGTACATTCAGGTTTGACGAATCAACTACTTTTCTTAGAGGCAGTAAGTAAACAACATGAAAAATTAAGGCTTTATTTCTACCCCAAAATAATTGAGAATAAAACGCTAGATTCCGTTAATTGGGATGAGAAAAGCAACATTCGTTTTTTTGAAGACTTGTCTTCCTCAAACCTGTGGCAGTTATTTCTTCCCATAACAGTCATTATCGTGCTTCTTGCCAGTTTGGGAATGTTTTTATTTTCAAAAAAACGAATGACTGTTGGGTATTAGGAGAGTGGCTATTTTTCAAATTTTAGTAGCTCTGTGTATGGATTGCCTGTTAGGTCAAGAGCCAGCCCAAATGCAGGTTCTGTCTTATATCCTTGCTGTTTGAGCGTAATGATACGTTGCCTAAAGTCTTCACCATACTGGTTAAGACCCAACCTCCACCGTGAACAAAAATAAAAACAGGAGCGTTGGCTTTTACGCCGATGGGTTTAGTGATATGAACTTTTACTTTTAAACCGTTTTGAGAAATCACTTTTTCAGATTTTGTAATGCCAGAATAATCTATGGCAATTGATTTTGAACTCCCAATAATACTTGTCTTGCATTGGCTGGGCTCAATTTCTCAAGCGGTTTTCCATTACCAGAATTTAGAGCTTTTAGAAACGAACGAACTTCTGTGAATACTTGTGGGTCGTTTTCTCCTTTTTGTACGGTCTTTGCTGTGCTATTGATTACTCTGCATTAAGGTTTAAGGGCTATTTGAATCCGTTGTGAATGATTTAGTGGGGGATGTTTGACCGTTTAATAATTTTTTGATTTTTAGGTGGTTGTAAAATTTGCTAACGGAGTTTTGTTTTCTACCTTCGGTCAAAGATGAGTGTAACTCAACTTTGACTAAGTGAACACCAGTGCTACATGATAGCCATTGTGGAGATACCGGTAATGGTAAGCTTCCAATAAAATTGCACTTATCCTAAAACTCAATCATTCAACCCCACTTTTAATGAAACTTTTATACTTTTTTCTCTTTAGTTTATTATTACTTTCATGCAAAAAAAATGAAGGTACAACGGAGCCACAAGCTCCTATTGAGTTTACCATTAATAAATCAGAGGCAACTCCTGGAGATATTATTGAATTGAAAGCAAATAGTAAACTTTCCGTTGCAACAGTAGATATATCTTTCAATTCGTCGATGGTCAAAGGCTATTTGAAGGGCGATTCTTCATACGTTTTTATGGTTCCTGTTGCACCTGAAGGGGCGGTGGCAATAAAGTTCCCTAAATTGCCGAATGCAAATAATTTGCAATTGACTATTGGAAAATATGCTCCTATTACAAACTCACAAAGTGTGATAGATAACTATGTTTATGATAGAGATAGACTGATTGACACTTTGTTGAAGGTTAGACCTAATGGCTATCAACTACCTGTGGCAACAATAACACTCATTAAACAATTGAAAGATGATTGGAATTTGCAAATGAAGAAAATGTCTTCGGAAGACAAACTCATGTTGGCCTACATTTTAGATAAAAATAGAATACCTGCATCCCTTTTTACCGAATCAGCTTTCCCTTCAGATACTAAATCGGCTCGCTTATTAGGCCCTACTAATGAAGAAACAAATTTGTTAATTACACATGGTAAAGTGTTTGTTACACGGGCAGTAATTGCAGTAGTTGCTGGAAAAGCCATGATTGATACTGGTGTTTTCTTATTAAATGCACCAAGTGTTCTCTCTGCTACTCTTTTCGGAGTTTCTGTATTAACATTTACGCTATCTGTTCATAAAGCTCAAGAAGAAGCAGAAATAATAGCAAAATTACCAGGCGTTGAAGAAACGCTTTTAAAATTTACCGCTTCGAGAATAACCGCCGTTGAATTTAAAAATAATGATGAAAAGCAACTTCAAATGACAATGAAAGCCCGAAGCTTAAATTTAAATGATATCGGTCTAAACCCTGAAATTGATGCGATGTTTAAAATTCAATCAGAATTGAAAAACATAGATACGAAAGTAGAAAATATATATAATTCTGCGGTAAAATATATTTCAAGCGTAACGAGTCCTTACACTCCTTATTCTCCACTGATTGGCCAAAGCCCCGCTATTACCAAAGATGTAGAGGTAGACGGAAGTGATATTACTGTTACGAGTGTTAGTGATAGTAAGATTTTTTATACTACCTCTCTCGTGGGAAATGTAAGAAAGATTAAAGTCACTTCAAATTCCGTGGTTGATGTTCCCTTTAAAATTATGATAAGCTACAAAAGGAGTATAGACCAAAAGGAATTTACCGCAGAAATTGACGCTATTTATAAAGCTCCTGAACCCTTTTCGTTAAGTCTTGTTTCGGGGAATAATCAAAAAGCTGATGCTAACAAAGCATTGTCTAATCCTCTCGTTGTTTCAGTAAAAGACAATAAAGGATTGCCATTATCTGGCGTGTCCGTAGCTTGGAATGTTACGAGTGGCGGTGGAAAAGTTACAAATACCACTACACTCACCAATGCGAATGGACAAGCAAGTAATACTTGGACAATAGGTGCATCTGGAACACAAACGGTCACTGCAACAGTCAAAAAAGCGGATGGTTCTAATATTACTAATTCACCAATCACATTTAATGCAGTGATTAATAATAACGACATTTATAAACTTGAATATGTAAGCGGCAACGGACAAACCTATGGGGGAGGGGGAATGCCTCTGCCAATGGTTTTCAAAATTAAGAATGTGACAGCAGATACCTATGAGTCAAATTTATCAGCATTAGGATTATCCCTTTCTGCTTCAGCGGATATTGGCTATCAAGACCTTGCATTTAATAATTTAAATAATTTTTGTGGAGCAAATTCACTATATTGCTTCGGAGGTTATTATTATATTCCATCATCTATGGGCCAACCATTTACGCCATTTACGCTCAATATTTTAGTAACTCTCAAACAAAACGGAAAAACAATTGACACTTATAACATTCAACAAAATATTAGGCCGTGAGCCAGTTAAGATACTTGTTTCGACTTTTAATAAACAACTCTACTGACCAATACAAAAGCCAATTGACACTAATTATAAATTATTAAAATGAAAATATATTTACTTATATCGTTCTGGTTGTTGAGTTTTGGAATAATAACCGCTCAAAAGACTGATAATCTAATATTTTCGTGTGGTTTTGATGATACTAAGTTATCAGCAGAGAATTTGAAATTTATGCTGAATGCTCAAAATTTCATTAATGCTAAGAAAGCGTCGAGAATAGCCTTGGACGAACGATATGTATGTCGTATTGCCATTGATGTAGATTCTTATACCTATGATTTCTTTAATGGCGATACAACTTTCATAAAATACGATGCCATTAAGCAGGTAGAGCGTGTTTCAAAGATTTATGAGAAAGAAATGGGCATCCGATTAGTGGTTTCTCATGTTAATATCTGGAAAAATAAAGATACTGACCCCTATAAAAACCTTTTTAACATTTATGATATTCTTAATAATATACTACCTGTATGGCGGTCTAATCCGAAATTAGCATCCCTTAGAAATTCGTATGATAAGATTGTTTACATATCAAAGAAAAATATGAGTGGTGCAAGTGGTGTAGCTTCTGAAATACCCTGTGTTGTTACTTGGAGTTATAACAACTTTCTGTTAGCTCATGAACTTGGTCATACGCTTGGCTCTGACCATACACAAAGTTGTAACTGGCCAGGTGGACCTTTAGATTATTGTACAAACTCTGAAGGTAATTGTTATGATGGAGCCAAAGAAGATATGGCAGGCACGATTATGAGTTATTGCAGTGCCAAAATTGCGTCATTTCATGTCATGTGTAAAGCCGTAATTGAACAGTACTCTATGCGATATTTACAGAAACAGAAAACGTTTAGTCAGTCACTCAAACTACCCGATGCGATAAATGTTAATACCTCTAAATTACTAGTATGGACTCCTTTGAACGATGCAGATTATTACATCATTGAAACTTCCACAGACTCTCAATTTCGGCAAAATGTGGCTATAGATACATCTGCAACCAATACATTAAATGCTAAAAACATTCAAGCAGGAGAATCGTATTTTATGAGAATCAAGGGGATAAATAAGTTTGGGCAATCTGGCTGGAGTAATGTCAGCTTAATTACAAGTAGTTCTACTGCTTTATTACCCCCTACAATTGTTACCCCAAACTCTTTCGCTATGGGACTACCCTACAATAAAGATATAGCTTTTGAATTTAGTCCTGAGAAAAATGCCAATTCCTATCAAATACAACTTGCTTACTCTTTTGACTTTAATTTTAATGATCCCATAATTTCACAAACTATAAATACAAATAAAACTGTTGTACGAATTCCATGGTCGGGAGAGTTTCTTTGTAGAGTACGAACCATTAACAACTCAGATAAAAGTGCGTGGTCAGAAGTTACTAGTATCTTCATAAATGGTTCTGATAATAATTTATCCGTTGGTTATGCTGCGGACAACAATATTGTAACCACTTTAGAGTATGAAAAAACGAATATTAACTCGGCAGAATTGAGTGTTGTTTTCAGTGTATCGGATAAAGAGGATTTTAGTAATATTATAGAATCAAAAGCTTTTTTGCCTCCTAAAAATCCTGTCAGAATTTATACATACCTCCCAAAAAATCTGGTCGCTGGGAAAACCTATTACGTAAAGGTAGACGAGATTCTATACGCTCATGATTATATGGAGAGTATTCCCAAAGGTACTCTTTCTTCTATCAAAAAAAGCTTTACTATAGGTCAGAAAAAACGTTCTAATAGTTTGATTTTCTTTACAAAAGATATTTACCCTGAAATTGAAAATAAAATTTCAAAATTAGTACTTAATAAAACCTCAGCTATTTTCCAAAATAGCCGAGGTTTGGTTAGTATTGATATAAACAAACTGACCGTTAATGTTTTCGACCGAGATAACACAAACGGTGCTATCGCTAATCAATATTTAGGTCTATCTACCGATTTCAATAGTTTCAATGCCACGCTATTACAGCCTATTGGAAAACTCAGTCAATATGCTAATTCTCGGAATTTCGCATTTCGTAAATTAGATTTAAGAACAGGAGTGTTGTCTGAATCAAAAGAATTTGATAACGTAGATGCTATTTATCCTTACGATATAAACAACGAAGGCACTTTAGTTTACGGTTACTCATCTGGAAAATCTGACTATGCACTTGCAAAAGTAGAAGGTAATAAATTGGTTACTAAATTTGTAATGAGAGAAAATCAATCGGGAGTGAGTATGTCCGATGTGATAGTTTTAGGAAAAGATGCAGTATGGGCAAAAATGTACCGAAATGCCTCTAATGACTATGAACTCTGGCACTATGATTTTTTGACAAATAAGCGAACAATTTATACTAAGCAAGAACTTAGTATTTTAAATGTAAAATTTGAAGACATTTATATTGATAAAAAGGGAGTCTTTTGGGCGATGGGCTACAATAGTATGAGTTCTTTTGACGGCAAAGTGTGGAAATCATTTCAATCAAGTACGAGTTTATTTAGAAAACCTCAAGAAATGTGTGAAGATGAAGCAGGGAACTTATATGTATATGACGAAAGTCGAATACTTAAATTCGATGGGAAAGTTTGGAGTTTATTAACAGCATGTCCTTTGGCTAACCTTAATTTAAGAGAAATGCTCATTGATGCAAATGAAAATTTCTGGTTTCGTTATGATAATAGTGTGGTTCTCTTTAAACCTTGCCTTGATTTTATTGATCCTCCTACTGTGGTTCAGCAAAGTTCTACCACGGTGGAATACGGTCAAAACGTAATACTTACTGCAAAAGGGTGTGAGAGTTCAACTTGGGATTGGCAAAGTCTTAGTGAAAAGAAAACTGAGTTTAATAGCCCATCCAACCAAATAAATGTTAGCCCCACGAGCCAAACAGTGTTTCAAGTACGTTGTGAACAAAAAGGATGTACAAGTCAAGCCGTTTCACTGACTGTCAATGTTGTTCCAATTATTAATATTAAAACACTCTCAAAAAAACAAATTTGTCAAGGAGAGCAAATAGAACTTTATGCAAATGTAAAAGGAAGTTTTAACTCAGGGAATACCTTTAAAGTACAGAGCGTCAATAGTACAGGACAAATGGTAGAGTTGCCCACCAATGCTCAAACTGATTCATCAGGGGTACGACTTTTAGTAGATACCAAAAGCTTAGTAGGCGAAAAATACTGGTTAAAGGTTAAAAGCAGTTCGTTACCTACAACTTCAAAAGACTCTGCTCAGTTGGCAATAACTGCAGCACCCCAAATTAAAGTAACAGGAGATACCGTCTGTTCTGGTCAAACAGCTTACTTGGTAGTGGAAGGTGAATCAGGGCTATCTTACCAATGGGTAGGAGTAGGAGGGTTCAAATCTAATGATTTGGAATTGGTTTTCAGTAATTCTTTACCCAATAATTCGGGGGTTTATACTGTAACCTCTTTAAATGCCTCTGGTTGTAGCACTACTTTCAGTACAAGGCTTTTAGTTAATGATTTACCTAAAATTACAGCTTCGTTAAAAGAACAGGCTTACGTGAATAATAGAATTCAATTGTTTGCCGATGGTGGAAAAACCTATATTTGGAAAGGACCTAATAAGTTTACGTCAACAGAGCAAAATCCTGTAATCACCAAGCTGACTTTAGAAAATGCTGGAAATTATATTTTAGAGGGCTACGACAATAATCAATGTATGAATACAACGTCAATACAGATGAATGTACTCATTCCCTTAGGTATCGAAAAAGAATTAAACACTCATTTTTTAGTTTATCCAAATCCATCTACCGAGGTAATAACCACCACCACGGACGTACAAACTCCTGTCCAATTGATAATGTATAATTCAATTGGACAGGAAGTCTATAATACAATATTCAGAGAAAAAATAACCTTCAATGTCAAGGGATTACCGAGAGGGGCTTATTTTATTTCTTTTGTTAGTAATGAAAACAAGGAGACTATTAAGGTTAGATTATATTAAATTGTTTTTCCAAATTTTTATTATCATCAACCACATACAGAGTTAAATAATACGATTTTAAACAACAAAATATGAAAGCATTATTCTATAAATTGCTATTGATAAGCTCGATGTTTTTATTTCAAACTTGTAAGGAAAAAGCCCCTTTGCCAGTAGTACCTGTGACTGTGGTACCTGCACCGATAGCTAATTTCGATGTTGACTCGTTAACTACAAGTTTTACAGTCCCAACAACGGTGAAATTCTCGAACCTTTCTACCAATGCAAATGATTATTATTGGACTTACCCTGGAGGTAATTCAACGGAAAAGGATTTAGTACTTGCAGTTACAACGGCTGGATCTTATACCATAACCTTAAAAGCAACTGGAAGTGGTGGAACAGACACTAAATCAAAAGTATATACTTTTGTTGTTCCAATTATAAATACACCTCCTGTTGCCAGTTTTACGTATTCACCTAGCCAAAATCTTATAGCTCCTGCGAGAATTACCTTTACCAATACTTCGCAAAACGCAAATTCCTATCAGTGGGATTTCGGTGATGGCACAAGTTCAACAGAAGTAAATCCAACCAAAGAGTTTTCAAAAGCTGGTATTTTTACCGTTAAATTAATAGCTTTAGGCAAAAATACTTCCTCAGAAAGTAAAAGTGACATTTCAATCAATACGCCTGTTATTACTTTCACAGACTTACCTTCTGTAGATAAATCGGTAACAGATCTCATGGCGAAATATAACCTTACTGGTGTGAGTGTTGCTCTAATAAAAGATGATAAATTAGTTTATGCAAAAGGTTATGGATTAGCTGATAAATTCAATAATACAAGTGTCAAAACAGATAATCTTTTTAGAATAGCCAGTCTATCTAAATCTATCACTGGCGTAGCTGTATTAAAGTTAGTAGAGCAAAGTAAACTTTCGCTTGACGCTACTGTATTTGGCAAAAATGGTGTACTTGGTACGGACTACGGAACACAACCTTATAAGGTAGGAATTGAGTCAATTACTGTTCGTCATTTACTTCAGCATACAGCAGGGGGATGGGGAAATTCTGTCAATGACCCCATGTTTGAACCTGCTTGGTCATCCTATTCTCAAAGTCAGCTCATTTCGACAGTACTCGATAATCGGCCATTAAACAACCTTCCTGGTAGCAAGTACGATTACTCTAATTTTGGCTATTTGATACTGGGTCGAATAATTGAAAAGGTAACTGGACAAACCTACCGCAATTATGTACGTGAAACTATTTTGAAACCTTTGGGTATTACTACAATGGATATCGGTGGGGATACCGAATCCGAACGATTGCCTAATGAAGTGAAATATTACGATTCAAGCTTTAGCCCGTATCTTATGAAGGTTAGAAGAATGGACGCTCATGGAGGCTGGGTTGCGTCAGCGGTAGACTTAGCTCGTCTCTTGGTAAGGGTTAACGGCTTTACTAATAAACCTGATATTCTTACTGCGTCCACTATTTCGCAAATGACTACTCCCTCTAAGGTAAATGCAAACTATGCTTGTGGATGGCAAGTGAACAGTGTGAATAATTGGTGGCATACAGGAGGACTGCCTGGTGAAAGTGCCGAATGGATAAGAACTAATGGTAATATTGGATGGGTAATTTTAGTTAACCAGCGAAGTAATGATGCTAATTATTACAATGACCTTGATGCAACCTTTTGGAAAGGAATTAGTGGCATTACGCAATGGCCTGACAAAGATTTATTTTGATTTATTCTTCATTTTTATGGAAATATTTTTCAATTGATTGCGTGCTCAAAAATAACTCTTTCAACTGATTGTTAATTTAGGAGATAGTTATTACAAAAATAGTGGTGGGGACATTATAAGCGTCAGGCTAGGAGCTGATAGTGCTCTCATTGTTTTATAGTTTTAGCGTTTTAGGGAAAAAGTTAACAAGAGACTATCTTTTTGGGACAGCCTCTTGTTATTAATTCATATGTAAAAACTCTTGACTTAAAATAGTCTGGGTAATTCAGATGTTTTGTGGTGTATTACCTGCTGATAACGAAGTGATTAGAGATAATTCTTTTGTATCAAGAGTACGGAGTTATCTTGGGAAATATGTTGATTTTGAAGAGTTTCAGCATAAAATAATTGAGAACTGGAAAGACGAAATTCCAGATAAAAATATACTTTTAGCGGATGGAACCTGTTACGAAGTTTATATTCGTTTTCCGACTGATTCGGAGCGCCGATGCGGTCAAACTTCTTTGGGTTTCTTCCAAACAATTATTAGTGATAAAAATGACCTTGAATTTCGTTAAACTCACCTCTGGTATTCGTACGAGTGGTGAGTTTAACTTTAAGTGAATAGAATGTAGCGGTTAGTCATTATCTGTTAAACCTCATATCAATCAATGTCAATATTTTAAAAGATAGACTAGTTTCAGTGATTACCTTTTATCAATCCGATACAACCTACCTTGGTCTGTGATAGCATACAAAGCACCGTCAATCCCCTGAGTAATATCTCTAAATCGTTGGCCTTCATTGGCTAATAATCTTTCTTCTCCTGTTACTCTATTATTCTCAATAACCAATCGAACAATGTGAGTACCACTAAGAGAACTAACAAAAAGGTTATTTTGCCATTCAGAAATACGATTACCACTGTAAAAAGTCATACCGCTGGGAGAAACCACGGGGTCCCAGTAATAGGTTGGTTGTTCCATTCCATTTTGTTGCTGAATACCTGAACCGATTCTCTGTCCGCCATATTCAATACCATAAGTTATGACAGGCCATCCATAATTTCTACCTGCTTGCAGGCGATTGATTTCGTCGCCACCACGAGGTCCATGTTCACTTTGCCATACCTCTCCTGTAATCGGGTGAACTGCCAACCCTTGAGGATTTCGATGACCCATGGTAAATAATTCAGGTAAAGCCCCTGACTGACTAAAGATTGGATTCTCTGAAGCAGGCTGTCCATTTGTTGTAATACGAATCACTTTCCCCAAACTACTACTAGCCGATTGTGCCATTGTACGGATTTCCGCAGAAGAACGTTCTCCTATGCTTACCAAAAGATTACCCGTGCGGTCAAAAACAACCCGACCACCATAGTGTAAATTACCATTATATGGAGTATTTGAACGGTAAATAACGCTTACACCTTCCATGTTTGTTTCGTTATTTGCTAATCGACCTTTAGCAACCGATGTTACAGTACCTCCAGCAACAGATTCAGAAAATACCCAATATACCATTCTGTTGGATGTAAAAGCAGGGTCGAGGCATAGTCCCAATAAACCTCCCTGACCCGAAGCATTAACCGTTGGAATGCCAGTAATGGCGTTTCCTATCTCGCCAGTGGTACTAATAAAACGCATTCGTCCAGCCTTTTCCGTTATCAATAGTCGCCCGTCGGGGAGAGCTGCAATCCCCCAAGGATTGGAAAGAGTGGTAGTTATGCTATTAACTTGAAAGTCAGAAGTTGTTCGTACACTATTTATGCGGGTTTGTCCCGAAAATGCGGGGCTGTAATTTGTATTTGGGGGATTACTCTCGACAGGTGAAGTTGGAGTTGTTGTTGGTGGAGTTGTTGGAGATACTGGTGTTACTGATGCTGGAATACTATCCTGCGAACAGTGAGAAAACGCCAGTAGGCAAACTATAAAGTAAAAAAATCTTTGATAGATATTCATAAAAAAGATAGTTTATAATTGATTAAAGATTTTCTAAGATCACATCCTCCTAGTTTCTTTTAAAGAAATGTTTGTATTCTTCATAATACAATGGAGTTTGTGACATAATAACCATTTCTTAATAAGAATTATTGGCTACTTATTAAAGATAGTAAAGAATCTTATTAGCTTTTGGGCTAACAAGATTCTTTACTATCTGAGTGTTTCATCAAACTGTTAAATCGTTGCAGCATCAATCACATAACGGTAACGTGCTTCTTTATCCACTACTTTTTTCCAAGCCTCATTAATTTCTTCGGATTTGATAATTTCTATTTGTGGGTAAATCTTATGTTCAGCACAGTAATCCATCACTTCTTGGGTTTCGGGAATACTTCCAATCAATGAAGCATTGAAGTTGACACGGTTAAAAATCATGTTGAAATTATTAATCATGAATTCTCCATTAATTGGTTGTCCTACTTGTGTAAAAATCCGTAAGGCTTTACACAATCGATATAACTTGACATTTCATAAGCGTAAGGAACGGTAGAAATCATAAAATCTAATTTACCTTTCCATGGCTTTAATTTACCCATTGTATCTACCACATTGTTCTTGCATATCATTTCTTTTGAAGTGTAATTTGTACTAAATCCTGCTAAGGATTTTTGTCGGTAATTTTAGATAATACGTCTGTCGCAATTTCTGCCTGATGCTTTCCTATCCGTATTTCTATAATCGAAAAAACTTGTTTCAATTGGCTTGCTGTAATTCCAATATTTAACCCTACTTCCAAGTGAAATTGTAGTTGTGGAGCTACGCCTTCCAGTGCTGAAAGAACAGAAATAGTGGCTAACTCACGCTGTTGATAGGTAAGCACATCACGGCTAAAGATGTCAGCAAATAGATGTTCTTTCAAGAACGTATCAATAATTGGAGTAAATGCATTTGCTCCAGTTTTAGGGCCTTTCTCTTCTATTCCTGTGAGTTGCTGTAACGTTTGCTTTCCCGTTTCGTATTTGTTTACTACATCGGTAATAGGTGAAGCTTCTTTACCAATTACGTCTATTATACCTTTGGTTTTTCTTTCTTCTAGCACCGTCATAAAGGTATTTATACCGTTGAGACATCGAGGAAAACCGCAGTAAGCATACATTTGTACTAGCACTTCTTTTATTTCATTGATGGTTAGGCCAGTAGCCAACCCCGCATTGAGTTGAGTTTTTAAGTTCACTAAGTCACCAATCGCAGTCAATGAAGCAATGCTTACAATGCTTTGCTGTTGTGCATTCAACGTCTGGTTTTCGTTTGAAATATTTTGTGCATTCATTGTATTTATACTAATTGTTAGTGTAAAAAATAGTGTTCAATTTATCAAGTTCTTGAGCTTTAGCATGATTTATTGCTTTACTACCATGCTATATTCTTCATTAGAAACTGCTTGCAACCACGTTACTTGTACGTCATTTTTATAATTAGTAATGGCAATATGAACCATTTTACTGGTAGCCGATGCACCGTGCCAATGCTCTGTATTTTCGGGAATATTCACCACATCACCTTTTTTGATTGGCTTTGCAGGCTTTCCTTTTTCTTGATAAAATCCTTCACCTTCCGTAATTATCAAAACTTGACCTTTGGGATGAGTATGCCAAACAGTTCTTGCTTCTAACTCAAATGTTACACTTCCAACCGAAAATTCATTATTCTCGTCTTTTGTAAGCAGTTGATATAAAAAAGCATTTCCTGTAAACCATTCTTTAGGTAATTGTTCTCCTCTCGGAAAAATTGGCGTATTAATTTGTGCTATCATTTTTCTTAATTCCTGTTGTAAACGATTTTCGCTAAATAAATAATGCAGTAATTAGTAATCTTTCACTGTTTATTTTACTCTAATTCAAACTGGACTATTACGTTCCCATTACCCAATGCGGCGGCCAATCCAACAGGATTATCAATACGCCCGAGTGGCGTATAGCTGTACGATGTTGAAAATGTTTTATAGAAAAGTACCAATGTATAGGAACCATACATTAGTAAATCTCCATTTTGGATAGTACCAGGATTTGAAGCATTTATTGGCAAAGCATTCGCTAAATCAAAAAACTTTTCGTTGGCATTTAAGTCAGTCATGTTGATTGTCATTGGCAGTTGAGCCTTGAAAGCCGTTGCCGTGGCATTATTATTAAATGTAGCTGTGAAAATATTTGTACCAATTGTTATCTTCATTTTCTTATTAGTTGTATCAAAAGGGTTATTGGGATTAACAGTGTTTCCCAATTGAACGGTCTCGTTTTTATTACAAGCAAACAATTGAACGCAGATTAAACTGGCTAACATCTAAATTTAGGGCAACTGAACGTTTATTTGTAACCGTCACTTACTCAAAAATCTTGTAAAATTGAGGGTTGTTGTTTTGTATGACTTCAGCCAAGAACATTCGGTTAAAAATATCTTCGTCTCTTTGATTTCTAACTTGTTTGATAACACTGCAAGTTGAATATTCTTTAAAAAGGAATCTTATACAATTAGCTATTTAACTTATGTAATTCCCATATCTAAAAATACTTAACAAAGGTATTCCAGTCGTTACCCATTTAGGTAACGATTATCAAATAAATAATTAAGAATTTCAAACCTATTATGTGCGTAGTGACTTGGGTGTAGTACCCGTAATTTTCTTAAAGAAGTTGTTAAAGTAGGTGGGGTATTCAAAACCAAGTGCATAGGCAATATCAGCAATATTCCAATCCGTATGTTGCAACAGGGCTTTCGCTTCGCTAATAATTCGTTCAGATATGTGCGTGGTTGTAGGTTTGCCAGTAACTTCTTTTACGGCTCGGTTTAGGTAATTGGCGTGGACATTTAGATTCTTTGCATAATCCTGTGCTGTTTTTAATCGTAGTGGTTTTTCAGTGTCTTCAATCGGGAATTGTCTTTCCAACAGTTCTAAAAATACGGATGTAATGCGAGAAGAGGCATTTCTATGTTGATCGAAGTTTTCAGAAGGCTGTAGTTTCAAGGCTTCGTGAATAATCAAATTGATGTAATTACGGATTAAATCGTCTTTATAGACATAACTAGTCTTTTGTTCCTCAATCATTTTCTGAAAGAGGGTACTTAAAAACGCTCGTTGTTGTTCTGTTATTTTTAGAATAGGTGTACCATCAATCCTAAATAGGGGAGAATTTTGAAAACTTTCCGAACGGTCTGATTTTAAGAACTCTTCCGAAAATAAACAAGTGTAGCCTACATAACTTGTTGAGATTGTCTCCCAAGAATAAGGAATGTGGGGGTTTCCGAAAAATAAAATAGTACCCTCGGCATCAAAACTTTTATCGGCATAATGAATGACACTCTGTCCTGTTGTCAGACAAATTTTATAAAAGTCTTTCCTACTGTAAATACGAGTGGCATTGCCATCGCTTTCTATTTGGAAGACATTAAATCCTTTTAATTTTAGTTCATTATTGAACTCTGAAATCGAACGTGTAATTTTATTTCCCATTCTACAAAATTAAGAAAATCAAACAACTGAATTATCTTGACAATTTATTTTTGTTCTATTGGGGTCTTTAATCTGATGAGAGATACTATAAATTTTATCAGGAATTAATGAAGCTGTTTAAACAAATGCAAAACATTCCCAAGTAAGTGCGAATTTTGTGGTGTCTAATCATAAAACTACACATACTGGGAATGTTAAGTAAAAATACAATAGAGAAGTGGATTCTTCCAAATTTATCAGTTGGAAGGCGAGGTTTTGAACCCAAAGTGCCATTGGTAGAACTTGTAGAAGCTATTTTGTATCGCCTAAAGACCGGCTGTCAATGGCGAGAGCTATCTACTGAGAAGTTTTTTAAAGGAAAAGTATTGTCTTGGAATAGCGTTTATTATCATTTTAATAAGTGGAATAAAGCAGGCTGTTGGCAAAAGGTTTTTGTTAATTTACTGAGAGAAAATCGACATCATCTTGACTTATCAAGACTATCTTTAGATGGCTCGCATACTCCTGCAAAAAATGGTGGTGAAGCAGTAGCTTATCAAGGGAGGAAATCTTGCAAAACTACAAATGCCTTGTTTGTAGTTGATAATCAGGGTATTCCACTGTCAATGAGTACGCCACAGGAGGGTAATCGACATGAT
>JALRIJ010000489.1 GCA_023255485.1 Flectobacillus sp. | reverse complement strand
CACAGGGTTCACCACTTGCCCACCTACGACAATAATCTTGAAAGTCGCTTTACTTCCTGATAAAGCATCAATTAACCAATTCAATTGTCTTTGTCCTAAATATTCCCGTTCGCCCACATACAAATCATTGGGAGATCTAAACCAGCGGTCGTCTAACAAGAAAAACTGCACGTCATTCCATTGAAATGTTCCTGTACAAGCTTCGTCTTTGAAGGCATAGTTAGGATTCGCCCAGAAAGTTTTAAACATTTCCAACGCCATGTCTTTGTTCCAAAACGAGCGGTCAGAATCATTCGGGCCATAATCGTGGTCATCCCAAATCGCATAATGGTGCGTAGAACCTAACAAAGGTTGCAACTCAGGAAGCGAACGAGAGTGCGTATTACGGTGAATCATTCCTGTACGAGTATTCCAATCTGGCTCACGGTAGTAGAAGTTATCGCCTCCCCAAACCATAAAATCTGGCTTTTTCTCATAAATCGACGTGAAAATTTCTGTATGCCCGCCATAAGGAGTGCCAGGTCTATCCGTTTCTGGTTCATTGATGTAGTTACAACTTCCTACCACAAATTTGAACGGTTCTGGATCTTTACGCCATTGGTAAATTTCTTGCGTCTGGAATGCCAGCGGATATGGGCGAGCCACTTTCTTTCCGTCCACATAGACTTCGTAGGTATATTTCTTCGCCATGGTTACTTCGTCACAAATTAATTTAGCCGAGTAACCATCTTTTTTCGTAGTCAAAACCTCCTCAGTTGTCATTTTCTTTGCTGGATTTTTTTGATCCCAATAGACAAATTTCACTTTAGCAGGTTTTTCGGTTTGTACCCAAAGCATTACCTCCTTCATATCCGAATACCCCACCATAGGCCCCGATTTAATTTGAGCATTCAAGCTCGTGCCTGCCACCAAAAGGAGTAATAAACTGAAAATTAGTTTGTTCATGTGTTTTAGTTTTTTAGATGAATACAAATTTAAGCCTCCTCGATTATGCTTCTAAGCATCGGTAACGTAACTTTGTGCTTATTTATGTTTTTAGACGAAAGCGAATTCGTCATAAGCCCAAACAGTCACAATGTCTTATTACAACATTCAAGGAATTAACTTAACCGACTTAGCGAGTACCTACGGCACACCGCTGTATGTATATGATGCTAACAAAATTATCGAAAAAATCGGCATACTTCGCAATTCATTTAGCGATGTTAACCTAAAGATAAAATACGCTTGTAAGGCAAACACCAATTTATCCATTTTAAAGTTGATGCGAAAGCATGGCGTTGAAATTGACGTGGTGTCGCCAGAAGAGCTTCAATTGGCATTAATGGCTGGTTATGAGGGTTCGCAAATTACCTTTACGCCTAGTGGGGTGAGTTTCGACGAAATCGAAAAAGCCGTAGCTGTAGGGGCAAGAATCAACTTAGATAACTTAGACGTTTTGGAGAAATTCGGACAAGCTTATGGTAATACCGTAGGAGCGTTGATTCGTATTAAACCGCACGTTTTTGGAGGTGGTAATGAGAAAATTATGACGGCTCACCCTGAGTCTAAATTCGGAATCTCGATTCACCAAAAACAGGAAATTTTAGACATCGTTGCTCAATA
>JALRIJ010000488.1 GCA_023255485.1 Flectobacillus sp. | reverse complement strand
AATTTTGGTGGTGACTGTTTTTACATTGGGCGGGCAGAAAAAAACGTTTGTACGTTCATTTCCTCTAAAGGCTATTTTTAAGGATGTAGGCGGATTGACCGTTGGGGCAAATATCTGGTTCTCTGGCCTGAAAATAGGTACTGTACATACCATTGATTTTTATGGAGATGCTAAGGTAGTTGTGACAATGAGTATTGATAACGAAGCTCAAAATCATATTCATACAGACGCAAAAGCAAAAATTGGTACCGATGGACTTATCGGGAATAAAATCGTGATTATTTATGGAGGAGATTCTACGAAGTCACAGGTCGGAAAGAATGATTTGTTGAAGGTTGAAGATATCCTTAGTACTGAAGATATGATGGCAACGCTACAAGTCAACAATAAAAACTTAGTGGAAATAACGACGACATTCAAAAATATCACTAAAAAACTGGATGCTGGAAATGGTATAATTGCTACTTTATTGAACGATAAATCAATGGCAATAAAACTCACTAAAACCATTGATAATCTGGGTAATACAGCTAAAAATTTCAAGGATGTATCTTTGTCAAGTAAAGCGATTTTGTCGGACGTTGCTAAGTTTTCGGATAAAATTACCAAACGAGGAAATTCTATCAACGATTTAGTAAGTGATACCCTGATGTATCATCGAATACAGAAAACCGTTAATAAATTGGAACATACAGGCAATGCCTTGAGTACATTTACCGAAAATATCAATCAAATGAGTTCGCAGTTTACTCGGAAAAATAATACGATTGGCATCCTTTTGAACGATACTGCAACGGGTAATTCGTTTAAGAAAACGATGAAAAATTTAGAATCGGGTGGCCAGAAATTAGACGATGATTTGGAAGCAGTACAACATAACTTTTTACTAAAAGGCTTTTTTAAAAAGAAAGCTAAAGCAGAAAGTAAGGAAAACGAGTTACAACCCGTTTCTGAATAACTTGTACTTGATAATCAATAGCTTACATTAAATACAATTACATACAGAATCGATTGAGGGTTAAAAAATGAGCTATCGTATTTTACGGATAGCTAAAGCTTTATGCCTCTGTTCCTTTTCAAACTTGAATAAGTAAAGGGACGAGATAAGTTGGTGTAAAAATCTATAAGGTTTAGTTTGTAAAAACCTTATAATCAAGTTGTTTGACTAAAAAATTATAGGTTTAGCTAACTAATTCCTTGTACTTATAACCTAAATTAATCATGGAAAATCTTACAAAAGACCTTATTGCTAGCCTTATCAAACCTCGAAAGGCAGACTCTCATAAGGGCACTTACGGACATAGTTTACTCTTTGCAGGAAATAAGGGGAAAATGGGTGCTTCGGTGATTGCTGCTCGTGCTTGCTTACGAACAGGAACGGGTTTATTAACGGTTTCTGTTCCACAAAACGAACGCTTTATTTTGCAAGTGGCTATTCCCGAAGCAATGCTTATCATGCGAGAAAATGGAGCAGTTGATTGGAGTAGCTACACCGCTTTGGGCATCGGATGTGGCATGAGTACTGACCAAGAATCAACCCAATATCTGAGTACCATACTTTCAGAATATACGAAGCCTTTGGTACTAGATGCAGATGCCTTAAATG
>JALRIJ010000487.1 GCA_023255485.1 Flectobacillus sp. | reverse complement strand
TTAATACCGCAAACCAACAAGGATTTATTGGTAAATACGACGGACGAAAAAAAGGATTATTACGACCAACCCAGTCAAAAGCTCACTTTTTTTGCTTTGTCATCAACGGAGCATTTGAGGTACAAGACCGCCTTCTACATGCTCGTGATGGATTGGCGTTGGAGAATTTTGAAGAAATTGATTTTGAAGCACTTTCAAATGATGCGATTCTGTTCGTACTAACAGACTACATTCCTGTATAATTCTAGTACTTTGTAAACAATAAATTGTACATCGTTTTGCAAGTTAACATCGAGGCTTGTCCTTGGCTCAAATAGGTATTAACTTGCAAGATGAAATCAACAAAATCTATCTATACAACCCAATTCTGGTTACTCTGCATCAGTAATTTTTTATTCTCCGCTAGTTTCCAAATGATGATTCCCGAACTGCCAGACTACCTAAGCAAAATGGGAGGACAAGCCTATATTGGCTATATTATTTCGCTATTTACCCTAACAGCAGGTTTTTCAAGACCCTTTTCTGGCAAACTCACCGACAGCATTGGACGTGTCCCCATCATGGCTTTTGGGTCTATTGTTTGTTTTGTTTGCGGAGCGATTTATCCGTTTATCCATACGGTAGCAGCGTTCCTCTTTCTTCGTTTTGTACATGGAATGTCAACGGGTACGAAACCCACTGCCACGGCCGCTTATGTCGCCGATATTATTCCAGAAGACCGCCGAGGCGAAGCTCAGGGAATGCTGGGCATCTTCACAGCCACGGGGATGTCCATCTCTCCTACCTTGGGTGGCTACTTGGTCGAATGGTTTTCGTCAGATGTGTTATTTTTCACCTCCTCGGCTTTTGCTTTATTATCGATTCTCATTTTGGTAAACATGGAGGAAACCCTTCCAAAAACACAAAAACAGCCTTTTAGCTTTAAGCTCTTTAAAATTGGCTGGCAAGATGTTTTTGAACCTAAAGTATTTCCTACCTTTTTGGTCATGCTCTTAGTATCTTTCTCATCAGGGGTGATTTTAACCATTGTCCCCGACCAAACCAAACTCTTGGGTATCAGCAATAAAGGAATTTTCTTTAGTATCTATACGGTTGCGTCTTTGGTAGTTAGGTTATTTTTTGCCAAAACATCCGATAAATTAGGTCGAGTACCTGTCCCTGAAAATATCGTGCATTATCCTTGTTTTTGCTATGCTTGTATTAGGTGTTTCGCATCAACTTTGGGCATTCATTTTGGCCTCTATCCTCTTTGGGTTCTCGTGGGGCTTCAATACACCCACCCTTACCGCTTGGACGATAGACCTTTCTGACGAGCATTACCGTGGGCGTGCCATGGCAACCATGTATATTGCTCTAGAAGCAGGAATCGGACTAGGAGCTCTATTCGCAGGGAAGCTTTATCAAGGAAAAATAGAAAACATTGCGATGTCTTACTATTTAGCCGCATTTTTGGCACTTGCTGGATTTATTTACCTCTCTTTTGCGGGGAAGAAGCACGAAAGCATTATTTTTGAATAAAAACAGCAAATCTCATGGTTTTTGAAGAATATCTCACGAAGAAAAATATCAATACAGAAACATTTTTGTGGTCAGATCCTGCTTATTTCAAAGAGTTAAAAACACTC
>JALRIJ010000486.1 GCA_023255485.1 Flectobacillus sp. | reverse complement strand
CCTTTTGCTACTTCTTCACGGAAGAGAGCTACCCCTTGTCCTCGTAATTGAGCGGCTACTTTTTCAGCTTCAGCCGCAATACGAATCGCATTTCCTTCGGCTTCTGCTCCTTTTGTTTTGGTAATTAACAAGGCCTGTCCTTCGTTTTCGGCTGCTGCTTTTAGGTTATTGGATGCCACCACCTGAGCCATCGAACGCATAATTGCTTCGTCGAAAGCAATATCATTCAGTTGTAAATCAATTAAATGATAGCCCCATTGTTCAAGGGTTTCGTCGAGTTCTTGTTTAACATTTAAAACAATTTCACTGCGTAAAAGTAAGACTTCTGCTTGTTTTTTCGTAGCCACAAAAGCACGAATAGTTCCTTCTACGGTACGGATGAGTGCTTGCATAAACGAACGCTCGTCCATGTACTTGAAAGCCACATTTTTAATCGTGTTCTCTTCTTGGTTTAATACGGCATACACCAACATTGCTTTGAAATTGACATTTGCTTGGTCAGATGTGATTGCTTGAAACTCCAATTCCATTGAACGGTTTTGGATAGAAATTCGTCTATAAATCGTTTCAACAAAAGGAATTTTGAAATTTAACCCCGGTGTCATAATCCGTTGGTATTTACCAAAAATGGTAATTACGGCTACTGTTCCTTGGTTAACAACCACAATGGAGAGAAAGATGGTTACTGCCATCAAAAAGAAGAAGAATAATACAAAGCTCATGGTAAAATAGTTTTGGTGCTGTTGAGGCACTGTTTGGGTGAATGTCTTTGCATAAAAAACACGAAAGACAATACCAAAGTATAAAAAAACTCAGGTATATCCTTCGTGCTTGTGAATAAATATTTAAAAATCGGGATGGATGGCAAATTTAGCCCTCATTCCGATTTGTGTTTTTTACATTTTGATAGACCCCATACCACCATCTAAGCCCAACGTTTGTCCTGTCATCCAAGTTGATTCGTCAGAAAGTAAAAAGCTTACTAAGTTGGCAATATCGTTGGATGTTCCCACTCTTCCTAAAGGGTGACGCTTGTTAGAAGCCTCTTTTTTCTCTTCGCTCGAAAGTAAATTCTTTGCTAAAGGCGTATCTGTCAAGGAAGGAGCAATGCAATTCACCCGAATATGGGCAGGAGAGAACTCTGCTGCTAAGGAAATAGTTAATCCCTCAATAGCTCCCTTAGAAGCTGCTACAGAAGCATGAAAACCCATTCCGATTTTGGCGGCTACCGTAGAAAATAGTACGACAGAAGCGGATGGTGATTTTTTCAACTTGGGTAAAACCGCCTGTAATACTTGAACTGCTCCAAGCACATTTACTTGAAAATCAGTTGTAAAATCAGTTTGACTTAGGCGGTGAAACGGTTTTAGATTAATCGTTCCTGCACAGTAAACAACACCGTCGAGTTGGTCGGGTAAAGACGCAAATACGCTATTGTCTGCTTGAAGGGCATCCCAGTGAAGGTGCGTAATGCCTGCAATGTCGGGTGTATTGCGGGAAGCAGAGTACACCTGATACCCTTTGGCAATTAATTGTTGTGCGGTAGTAAAACCAATACCAGAACTAGCTCCGACAATCAGTATATTTTTTGACATAGTTTGATGAAAAATGAATGAAATCAAAAA
>JALRIJ010000485.1 GCA_023255485.1 Flectobacillus sp. | reverse complement strand
GCGTTTGCCGTTTGGCTACCTGTACCATATTGCTTCGTTTCTTTATTAAAAAAGGTATCATTAAACGACTTTCTGACTTCTACTGCAAGGGCTGCATACGCCAAAGCATCAGCTTTTTTATGTAGGATATTAGCAATTCGTTCCATGATTTGCAAATCGTGGAAGTAAATGGCCGTTCCTGTAATGCCCATTGGGGTCAATTGTGAAACACCAGGACGCTTAGGCCCTAAATCGAACCAATCTCCTAACCCTTGCGAGAGGATATGATTCTTTGCTTTTGTTTTTAAGTAAGCAAGGTATTTTTGCATGGTTGGATAGGCTTCTTCCAAGGTATTTGTCTCGCCATACCACTGATATAAATACCACGGTACAAGAATACTACTACTACCCCATTCGGGAGAATCTCGGAACATCCCATTACCGTAATCAAACTTGACATATTCTGGAGAAATTTCTGGAATTAAGCCATCATTCAACTGTGAATTTGCCATGTCAACTACTGATTTTTTCAACAAGTTAGGTACATCGTACAAATAGCGAACCGAAGCCCCGACTAAATGAAGTTCTTCTAACCAACCCAACTTTTCACGGTGTGGACAGTCGGTAAACAAAGACACCATATTACTCTTAATTGCCCAGTCAATGAGCGTGTGCGTTTTATTGAAAAGTTCATTAGAACAGCTAAATGAGCCAATTGTTTCGGCAGCATTACGAGTATGTAAGCCATTGATTGCTAACAAAGTAACTTTATTATTCTCCTTAGAATCTCCAACAGGAGTTGCACCACTCACCTGCACATAACGGAAACCCGTATAAGTAAAACGAGGTCGCCACGTTTCTTCGCCATTTCCCTTTAAAATATAGGTAAAATAAAAGCCCTTTCCTGTGGCACTTTGGTTTACACTTCCATCTGTTTTTAGCAACTCCGCAGGCGTAATTCTAACGGTATCGCCTTTATGCCCTTTCACTTTTAGCTCAATAATGCCCGAAGCATTTTGCCCTAAATCAAAGACCCAGTCCCCCGAAGGCAAGGCTTTTTTAGTAATAGGTTTAAAAACATCAAAGACCCTTAGCGGTTCAGCCATTTGTGAATTTAATTGAGGAATACCTGCCACATAAATACTTTGTTTCCATGCTTTGTCGTCAAAATTGGGTTTATTCCAACCTGCCTGTTCTAAATTAGCGTTGTAGTCTTCACCTCCATAAATACTCGAAAAAGTAATCGGACTAGGAGCTGTTTTCCAAGAATTATCACTCACAATATCATCAGAAGAACCGTCTTTATAGTTGATTTGTAAACGGCAAATGAGTTTAGGATAGCCAAATTGAACTTTTAATTTCCGATACCTTCCTTTTACCGCAGGGATATAATAAAAGCCATTACCTAACAAAACTCCTAGACAATTACTTCCCTTTTTGATTTCCTTTGTTAAATCAAATCCCACATAAAGAGCTTGCTTATCATACTTTGTCCAACCCGCATCAAGGAAGTGATTACCTACTTTCTTTCCATTTAAACTCAATTCAAAATGCCCCAGACCACAAATAAAAATGGTCGCTTTTTCAATTGGCTTTTCAATCGAAAAAGGTTTACGAAACATGGGTAAGATGTTAGAAACTAAAACTTTATCC
>JALRIJ010000484.1 GCA_023255485.1 Flectobacillus sp. | reverse complement strand
ATACTTTTCGCCAAGAACTTCTTTTTTCTTCATCGTGTAAAAAAGAAACTCGTCCGAATAAACTAAACATCCCTGCTCCAAACACCCCCATGGCAATCAGTTCATGCTGTTCAAATTGTCCTTTCAGAGACACTTCAATCAGGTAATAATTACCCACGGCTACGCCAATAGCCAAACATAAGCCCACGATGGTACGAGGTAATTGATGTTGTTGGGTAAATTCTAAATTTTTAAGATCTTCAATCTTCTTTTCTAGGTTTGTCACCAAGCGTTCTTTTTCCTCAATCCAATAATTCAGTTCGCCAATTTTTTCTTCCTCATACTCAATTACCTTTTCTACGGCAGCCGTTTGCTTAACGAAGTAGTTACGGATAATGGATAATTTTTCTTCTGGATGCGACCCCGAAAGTCCAAATATTACGCCTTCGTCTCGCAAAATATCTTCATTCACTAACCAATCCGGTAAGCTATCCTGCGAGGTAGTGTTGCGTTGAGCATCCACCACCAGCTCTTCGTAAACTGTAGTTGATTCAGGCGTTTCAGGAATCGTTTCAAGGGGTATGTCTAGCACACTTTCGGATGCAAGGTTTGACTTCTTTCGGGTAAATATCTTTTTGATGCTGTCTATCACGGACATAATGTTACCTGTTTAATGGTTCTGGCAAGATACGCTCATAAAACATAACGTATTCAGACGCTAATTATGCCTTCAATTTCGGAAAAAATAGCGGGAAGGGCAATAAGTTTATGAAGAACGGTCGAGGCAGGCGATTTATTCTACTGAAAACAAGGCACATCACGTTCAAAAAAAATAACCTCTAAGCAAACACTGACACTTGTTTACTTAGAGGTTACCTACTTAAAGTACGATAGATGAAGACTAGCCCTTCAAAATACCTGTTAGTTTTTCAATAACATAATCAATCTCTTCCATAGTGTTGTACTTCGAGAAAGAAAAACGCACCGCAGGACTATTTGGATCAGTGTGTAACTCCGTCAAGACGTGTGAACCGATGTTTGTTCCACTCGTGCAAGCACTACCACCCGAAGCCGAAATTTTATTAATATCTAAATTAAACAAGAACATATCTGCTTCTGCTGATGGCGGGAAGTTTACATTCAAAACCGTATAAAGACTTTTCTCTAAATTACCCGATTCTCCATTGAAAGAAACCCCTTCAAACTGACTCAATTTATCAATCATGTGGCTTTTTAAGCTTTCAATATGCTTACGGTGTTCATCCATTTGTGCGTAAGCGATTTCCATAGCCTTCGCAATCCCGATAATCCCGTAGATATTTTCTGTTCCTCCACGCATATTACGCTCTTGTGAACCACCATGAATTAAAGGGTTAATTCGTTTCTCGGCATTTACATACAAAAATCCGACTCCTTTAGGGCCATGAAATTTATGTCCTGCTCCTACGATAAAGTCAACAGGTAATTTCTGTAAATCATGACGAAAATGTCCCATTGTTTGTACTGTATCAGAATGAAAAATCGCTCCGTATTCACGACAAATCGTTCCAGCAACTTCTAAGTCCAACACATTACCAATCTCGTTATTGGCATGCATCAAAGACACTAAACTCGGTGGGTTAGTCTTCAATAATTCTTCTAAATGGGTCAAATCAACGTT
>JALRIJ010000483.1 GCA_023255485.1 Flectobacillus sp. | reverse complement strand
GCTAAATGGAACAACTAGACAGTCATTAGTTGTATATTTGATTTTAACTGATAATAAACAATACTGTGTCCGTATCTGTTTTAGAGTAATAAAGCCCTTCGTTCTACAAAACGAAGGGCTTTATTACGGTCAGACATTCCTATTTCTTCGTTACTTTCTTGATAGCCTCCACTTCACTTTGTTTGTAGATACTTCCGTCTGTTCTGAAAATATCATGAAACCATAGCGTTGGTTCTGCACCCGAAGGCATTGGCTCGTCCCACGCATAAATCGTGTTGGTTTTTCCTTGCACGAGTCCCCAGTTAATTGCTCCTACTTTGTATTTTGCAAAAATAGGCAAACAGCTTTCAAAGGTGCTTTTGTGCTTACGAGCCATGTATTCCGTACAAATGACAGGGCGTTTATAGGTCGTTTGAAAGTCGATGATTTGCTTTTCAAGGTCATCCGCAGGACGGTAATTATGGAAGGTAATAATGTCAGAGTTATTGAGCATAAACTCGTTGCTCATGGGGTGGTCGTGCCACCAACCTGCTGTAATGGGTTGCGAAGGTTTGGCAGCTCTTGCCCACTCAAACGATTTTTTGAGTAATGGTACCACGGCATCCATGTAGCCAGAGTTAGAAGGCTCGTTGAAAATATCCCAGATCAACACTCGATTATCCTGTGCAAAATGTCCGATTACTCCTTTGGTATAGTCTTCTAAACGTCCCCATGTTCTTGAATCAAATAGCATCTTTGTGCCAGGGCATCTCGCCCAACCCGAGTTATGAACCCCAAGTTTGGGTTGCATTTGTTTACCCGCTTTAGGGTCGTCGTTCCAGCAAGAGTCAAACAAGACAAACATGATTTTGATATGGTGTTTGTCTGCAATGCTTAAAAACTCATCCATACGCTTTAGAAAACCCGCCTTATCGGTTTCGTAAGGAATATTATGAAGGAAAACTCGCATGATATTCATACCCAATCCTTCTGCCCAAGCCAATTCACGGTCGATGGTTACAGGGTCGAAAGTGTCAGCCTGCCACATTTCAAGTTCGTTAATGGCTGTACTCGGAATAAAATTTGCTCCTACCAATTGAGGCTGTTTGGCATACCAATCGTTCGCTTTTTTGACAGACCACTGTTGGGCAAACATGGGAAGTGAAGCAAGTAAAAAGAAGAGGGTGAATATTTTTCTCATTTGTTTAAATGGATTATTAACTGAACTGATTCTGCCTCAAATCTCACCAGAAAAAATTAAAAAACTATCATCGTCTCTACGGATTGTACAATTATTGCTAAAAATAGAATAGATTTGAATAATTTGTTTTGAAGGAATTGAGGTATAAAATAATGGAAGGTTTCCTGCTTTTATGATAGTTTTATAACTTTGTGTTCTAAAATAAACTTATATTTCAACTTATCTATGAAGATTCAACTCCTAAAAGTATTGGTACTTTGCTGTACCTTTCTGTCGTTTGGCACGACCGCTCAACATTCATTTATTCCCGAAACACCACCACCATTCACTTTTCCAAAGCCTGCTGTAGTACCTTGTGGTTTGCATGATGATGTTTTACCAGATAGAACTGGCAAGCAACGATCTGCAGATGAAACCAGAGAGCTCTACTTTCTCACACTACCACTTTGAAGAAGGTCCACA
>JALRIJ010000482.1 GCA_023255485.1 Flectobacillus sp. | reverse complement strand
CATGGATGAATTATTGGCTACTCGCAAAGATTTTATGCTAGGGCCATGGATTAGTTCGGCAAGAAGTTGGGGGACTAATCCGCAAGAAAAAGCCCTTTACGAGCAAAACGCACGAGATTTGATTACCTTATGGGGCGATGCCAACAATCCCTTGCACGAATATGCCAACCGTCAATGGAGCGGCTTATTGAACGATTTTTATAAACCAAGATGGCAACAGTTTTTTGAGGAATTGACTCAAGCTTTAGCCAATAAAAGAGAGCCAGACTTAGCAAAATTTGATACAAAAATCCGTACTTGGGAATGGAATTGGGTACAAGCTCACAAGGATTTTCCTTTGACAACTAAAGGGAATAGTCATCAGATAGCACAAAAAATGTATAAAAAATATAGAAATTAGTGAAGAGAGATTGCGTAATTCATCACCGACAATCACGCAATCATTCACTGACTAAATCACGTAATAATGAAGAAAGAAACGCAAAAAAACACGAGACTCGTTTCCCTAGATGCCCTTAGAGGTTTTGATATGTTTTGGATAATGAGTGGAGAACACATTATTCATGCCTTGGCAGAAGCCACCCACATTCCTTTGTTAGAATGGATGTCTGAACAGTTACACCATACTGCATGGAATGGCATCACTTTTTATGACATGATTTTCCCGCTTTTCCTCTTCATTGCAGGGGTATCCATGCCTTTCTCGATGCAAAAGAAAGTAGCCGATGCTTCCGTAGAAGCCCCTTATCAATTACCCTACTCAACCAAAGTTCCTTTATACCTGAGCATGATTAAACGAACGGTCATTTTACTTTTCTTAGGAGTGGTCGTAAATGGACTTTTCAAATGGAACGGCTACGAACAAACCCGCATTGCCAGTGTGTTAGGTAGAATTGGTCTGGCGTGGTTCTTTGCAGGAATCATCTACTTAAATTTCAGTACGATTAAACAATTATATGCTTTTGTGTTCTTATTAGTCGGTTATTTTCTTGCCATGAAATACGTACCCGTTCCGGGCTTTGGGGCAGGGGTACTTACCAAAGAAGGTTCACTCGAATCGTATGTTGACCGTCTCCTTTTACCCGGGCGACTACACAGCATCGTACACGACCCTGAGGGGATTCTATCCACCATTCCAGCGATTGGAACGGCCATGTTGGGCGTATTTACCGCTACGTTCCTAAAAATGGACATCAAGTTTTCAGACTATAAAAAAGTAGGATTTATGGTGCTTGCAGGGCTTGTCTTGATTGGTATCGGCTTACTTTGGGACAACTCCTTCCCTATCAACAAGCGTCTTTGGTCTAGTTCCTTCGTATGTTTTGTAGGAGGTTTTTCCATCTTATTTTTTGCCCTTTTCTACCTCGTTATCGACCTCTGGAAATGGCAAACATGGGCATTACCTTTTGTTTGGATAGGCTCTAACTCCATCCTTATCTACATGGCAGCCGAAGGACTTGTAAACTTTGGGTACACAGCTAATTTCTTGTTTGGCGGACTCATCGGTCACGCTCCAACACTTTGGCAACCCGTTTTCACAGCTTCATCCATTACCCTAACCCAACTTCTCCTCTTGTATATTCTCTACAAGAAAAAGGTTTTTCTGAAGATATAAGATTCGTACTAATGTTCATCCCCACACAAGC
>JALRIJ010000481.1 GCA_023255485.1 Flectobacillus sp. | reverse complement strand
GAGTTCTGGTATCGACACTCTTTTCCTTTTTAGCGATGGGATTGTCGTAAATATCCTCCTTCACCTGACTACCTGTAATGAAGTAGTCATAGAAGAAAAAGCAAGCCCAACACGCCAGCGTACAAATACCCGTGTAGAGGAAAAAGTCTGTCCAAGGGAATGAATTGGTAGTGACCATGATGAATCAAAGAGAAAAAAGATTAGCAAAAAGGTTGATAAAAATATATTAGTAGTCAGGTGAAATAAAATATTTACTATTTAGCTCTGATTGATGAAGCTAAGGGTGTTTGCCTGTCCAAGAAGCAGCATACTTCCCTCTTTTAGAATCAGCTTTTCCACCGCAGTTGGATAATAGGCCATCAATTGGTCGGGTGTATCTAAGGAGCGAAGTTGGAGACTACCCTCATGAAAATCAACAAAAAAGCGTTGCCCGTCCTCATTGCTGACAATATCGTAGAGGTATAAGGGATTCTTCTTTTTGTCTTTTCCAACTTTCTGTAAGGGAATGTATCTACGTTTCTTTAAGAGTAATTGACTTACGGGAATTAAGTCTAGCTCTTGCTCATCGGAGATGAAGGTTTTTCGTTGTTTATCAAAACAGATAAATTCGAATGGATAGGTAGGAAGTTTGGTAAAAGAAGTCATTTGTTTAACAATTGTCTTAAGTGTAAGGGAAGAAAAGGTGTTGACTAAGGGAAAGTCTAACACGCTTTATGAAAATTGATTAAGGTGGTCGTTAATTGGGCTGTAAGGTTCTGATAATCCTGAATAATCTGCTGGCTTCTGGCTGTTGTCTTACGTTGAGCTACAATATCAGCAATATATCGGTTCGTAAACCCATATTTATTAGCCAAAGCCTTGATAATAACGAGTCGCAGTTGGTTGTTTTTGCTCCATTTTTCCATTATTTTGTGATTAGGTACTACTCTGTTCACTTTTTTTGAACAAAAGTGCAAGATATATTCTTTATTATCAACTTTTTGTGTGGTTTTTTCTGCATTTATTCTATTTTATGTCCGATACCTTATTTCGAATTAAACAATACATTGATTATAAAGGGCTTAGTTTAAGAGCCTTTGAAGCGAGTATTGGCGTTTCAAATGGAGCAATAACGAGTCAAATGAAGCCAGGGAAAACGATAGGGGTTGACCGTTTAGAAAATATTCTACGGATTTATGAAGAATTAAGTGCCGATTGGGTAATGACGGGTAGGGGGACAATGATTCGAGAGGAGTATGCGAGTAAGGAAGCAGCGAATGCGAGTGAAAATGCGAGTAAGGTTATACCGAAAGACCTAGAGCGTTTAGAAGAACTCTATGAAGTCAATAAGAAATACACCCAGTTATTGGAAGAGAAGCTCAAGGCCACTCAAAAGCAGTTACAAGAACTGGAGGAAGAATTTAACAGGTTTCAGAAATCGAACAGCTAATTTAAATGTAGAAATACCAATGAGCCCTATCTGTTATAGGCATCACTGGTGGTTATAGGCGTTATTACTGATAATAGGCTCACTGGTATTACTCAGATAAATTTAATTAGGCTTGAACTTCTAGGGCTATCATTCCCGTTCGACGTTTCCACTGATCCAACTCATAGAGAATCCGTTCGGGCATCAAACGGCTGTACGATTGAATCTGTCTAGGGTTGGTATGCCCAATCAT
>JALRIJ010000480.1 GCA_023255485.1 Flectobacillus sp. | reverse complement strand
AATAATTTTCTAAAGCGTCTTTGATGATCAACAGATCTTCTTTATTGAGAGGCATGATTACCTCCCAAGATCGATCGTCTGACCTGTGAAGATGTCAACCACTTCTTCATCCTCACCGAACGACGCACGCATCTCAAACAATTCCTCGTCTGAGTAGCCGTACTTTTGACGGCTTTCGATGTAACGCTTTAACACTGAGTATTTGTCTTCCATGATTTTCTCCTTAGTAAACGCCGACACCACGTCGGTCAAGTATGTTTTTAATAGCTTCGAGCTCTCTGTGATTAACAATGATGTAACCACTTGGAGATTGGTGTATGTTGAACTGAACTATTATATAAAAAAAAAGCGACGTAAAAAGTTTCACATCGCTGATTTTCAATACTATTTTCTATGATTTTTACTTAACACGCAAACGATATCCTACACGTAATCGTGAAGATGAACGGATTTTATTAAGTTTACATAACTCTGCTACTGAAGTATTAAACTTTCCAGCTATTTCGCTAAGGTTTTCGCCCGAACGCACTCTATACCAAACTTTTCTATTTATAGCCACAGGCTCATCATATTCAAAGTCGCCTTTACTTGCTCCACCTCGCAAATAATCGTACACACGAGAAGTCATTAAGAAATCCTGTGATACAATATTAATTTGGCTTGGGCTGAAGTTGAAAATATTTCTTGGGTCAAACGGATTACCTTCGTAACGAGTCTCGAAATGCAGGTGTGGCCCAGAACTGCGTCCTGTACTTCCACCTTTGCCTATTTCATCACCAGCTTTTACGATTGTATTTGGTTCAAAATTGATTTTAGAAAGGTGACCATACAAAGTTTCTAAACCATTGTAATGACGAATAACAACACAACGTCCGTATGCTCCACGAGTACTGGCAACTCTGATTATCCCGTCAAAAGCTGCATAAACAGGCTCCCCAGTGTCTAAATCAAGGTCTTGTCCTGTGTGCCAGCGTTTCCATCTCCATCCAAAAGGAGAATTCGTAACCCCTTTACTAAGTGGTCCAGCCCAATATCTACCTTGTGAAATATCGTATAACTGAATTGGTATTACATCATCAAACTCTTTGGCATCAATTCCGTAAGGGTCAACTGAATCGGTATCCCAAACAGAAAAATAACTGGCAATCTTTACCATTTCATCGCTTCCAACAAACTGAGCTTCGTCTTCTATTTCTACAATCTGTACTTGCCCTTCATCTATACTTGAAGTATCTTCATGAACAGCGGTATTGAGTTCTTTGATTGGCTCTATCTTAACTGCGGGAGCTGATTCTACGACTTTTGGAGTCTCAAATTCGTTGACAAAGCGAAGTTTCGGTTCTTCTTCAAAACTAAACTCATCGTCTTCTTTTTTGTCTTTATTGAAGTTCTTATCTTTTGTATTAGAATCTTTCTGTTTAGAAGGAATATTGGGCTTATTCAACTTTAAACCTCGCTCACGTTGTTGAGCAAACGTTGTCGTGGAAAATGCCACAGCTAAGATAATTGGTAATATAGCCTTTTTCATGTTTTAGTTATTTTGGTTATAAGGCAGCACCAAACTTGTTACTAAAAGTATGCCAAAAATAATCGAATGGATACATTTAATAACAAGTTTAAGCAAAATATCTGATTAATGCAAGCCTTGAGCGGCTAAATAT
>JALRIJ010000047.1 GCA_023255485.1 Flectobacillus sp. | reverse complement strand
GTTTGTCGCAATGATAATGTGATTATTCCCATTAGTTAATGCTACATCCAAAAGTCTATCTCCTTCACGAATTGTCACAGCAATAATTCCATTCTGACGTGGTCTTGAATAAGCTTCCAAAGAAGTCTTCTTGATTGTACCGTCTTCTGTACACATCACAATGAAGTTATTATTAACATAGTCAGGGTCAGTCAATGATTTTACATTGATAACGGCACGAATAGAATCACCATTTTCAATATTCATCAAATTCTGAATCGGACGACCTTTCGCTGTTTTAGAACCTTCAGGTACAGCATATACTCGTAACCAGAAACACTTACCTGATTCTGTAAAGAATAATAACCAGTTGTGCATTGTTGCTGTAAAGAGATGCTCTGTATAATCATCATCTTTGGTAGCTACTGCTCTTGATCCTACGCCACCTCTTGTTTGAGATTTATACTCTGTAAGAGGAGTTCTTTTGATATATCCTTGTGCCGAAATCGTAATTAACATT
Organism: Flectobacillus sp.; assembly: GCA_023255485.1. Taxonomy (GTDB): domain Bacteria; phylum Bacteroidota; class Bacteroidia; order Cytophagales; family Spirosomataceae; genus JALRIJ01. Next base: position 16,017 of record JALRIJ010000047.1, on the reverse strand, counting down.
TCTTCATCGGCAATCATATCTTCAATCGAGAATTCGTCGTCAGTCATATTAATTTGAGTACGACGAGCATCTCCGTAACGTTCCTTAACTTCTAATAATTCAGTTTTGATGATTTCTAATTGACGTTCTGGTCTAGCTAAGATATCATTCAAATCATCAATTAAACGCATTAACTCTGCATATTCTGCTTGAATCTTATCTCGCTCCATACCCGTAAGACGCTGTAAACGCATCTCCAAAATTGCTTTCGCCTGGATTTCAGAAAGAGCAAAATTTTCAACTAATCCTACTTGAGCGGCATGAGGGTCACGAGATTCTCGAATAAGTTTGATAACCGCATCTAGATTATCTAATGCAATAATAAACCCTTCTAAAATATGGGCTCTTTTACGAGCTTCTCGTAAATCATACTGTACTCGACGAACAATTACATCGTTACGGTGATCAACAAAATGCAGGATTAAATCCTTCAAGTTCAGAGTCATAGGACGACCTTTTACCAAGGCAACATTATTGACACTGAATGACGACTGTAATGCGGTATATTTGTATAGATTATTTAGTACGACATTAGAAACGGCATCACGTTTTAAGTCGAAAACAATACGCATTCCCTGACGGTCAGATTCATCACGAATTTCAGAGATACCTTCAATTTTCTTCTCATTTACTAAGTCAGCACATTGCTTAATCAAAGATGCCTTATTAACCATGTAAGGAATTTCAGAAACAACGATTTGCTCCTTCCCTGTCTTACTTGTTTCATAAGTAGCATTCCCACGAACTACAATACGCCCACGACCTGTTTCAAATGCATTTTTAATTCCTTGAACTCCGTATATTGTCCCTCCCGTTGGAAAATCTGGAGCTTTAATAAACTCCATTAATTCAGGGATTGTAATATCTTTGTTTTCAATATAGGCAATTATACCATCAACAACTTCTCTTAAATTATGAGGAGCCATATTAGTTGCCATACCTACAGCAATCCCTGAAGTACCATTTAACAATAAGTTAGGTAGCTTTGAAGGAAGTACAGTTGGCTCTTGCAGCGAGTCATCAAAGTTAGGTTGAAAATCAACCGTTTCTTTTCCAATATCTGCTAATAACTCTTCTGCAATTCTTTTAAGACGAGCCTCTGTGTAACGCATCGCTGCAGGGGAATCACCATCCACTGAGCCAAAGTTACCTTGACCATCTACGAGTGGATAACGAAGAGACCATTCTTGTGCCATACGTACCATGGTATCATAAACAGATGCATCACCATGGGGGTGAAACTTACCCATTACTTCACCAACAATACGGGCAGATTTTTTATACGCTTTGTTATAATTAACGCCTAATTCATCCATTCCAAAAAGGACACGACGATGAACAGGTTTTAAGCCATCCCGAACATCGGGTAAAGCACGAGAGACGATAACAGACATTGAGTAGTCAATGTAAGCTGACCTCATTTCGTCTTCAATGTTAATCGGAATAATGTTACTAAATTGTTCAGACATATATATTATTACGGATTGGTATCTAGCACTTTATAAGCTTTTATTAGGCTTCTAAAATGCCTTACTCCACTTTATACAACGTTAAAATGCAAGGAATCAGGAAGGTTTAAAACCATTGCTTAGTACTGTACCCTGTCCTTAACTAAATAATTGCAAATATTTAGCCTATTTATACAAATTTCGTAAATTTTTCGTGTGTTTGCAACTATTAAGACACGTTTTAAGCCCCTTTTAAGCCGATTAAAGGGATATTATGTACTTTTTTCCGCTTTAAAATAGACAAGCATTTGTATGGAAAATATTATTTCGTAGTTTTACTAACAAGAGTATCATCATTCAAAACAATATCTTATGCTTAAAAAACTCATTACTCATTTTTTACTTATCTTCTTTGCTTTCTTCATCGGAATAGGACCTCTCATTGGATGTCAAGCAAAAACAAGTGATAGTAGAGAATCTACTCATTTTTCAAATGATCGTACTACAGATAACACTTATCAGGATACAGACTCTTTTACTAGAAAAAAGAAAAAGAGACACCGTAATAGAAATGAAGAAAGAAACACTTCTTACACTGATACAGATGATAATAGTTCTAGTCAACACTCTGTAAATCAACAAGCTACTGTCCCTTCTAAAGTATTAAAAGTCCTTCAATACGTAAAACAACATAAAGAAGCAATGGAAGGCTATGTAGGAGGCCGAACTTTTGGGAATTACGAAGGCCACTTACCTAAAAAGGATGCTACTGGCAAAAAAATAACCTATCAGGAATGGGATGTTAACCCAAAAGTAAAAGGAAAAAATAGAGGTGCTGAACGACTCGTTACTGGATCGGATGGAAAAGCTTATTATACAGACGACCATTACAATACCTTTACTGAAATTAAATAAACACGCTTTAACATATATCTTGATACATGGCTAATTACAAAATTTTAACAGAGGTTTCTTCTGAAGTTTCGGATAGCTCAAAACTGGTCGTAGCAATTGATGGAGCAACTACGCTAACATTGACGAACTTCTACGATACCCTTGCCTCTTCGCTACATTTCCCTGACTATTTTCAACATAACCTAGATTCTTTTGATGAGGTAATTAATGACTTAGAGTGGATTGAAGAAAAAGAAGTTCTTTTTGTTTTCAAAAACTATGATGAGTTTCTTACAGAGGAAAACGATGAAATGCGAGAAATCTTATTAACGATTTTAGACGATGCAGCAACCGAGAGCAAGATAAAAGATGATGGTACGGTTATTCGTTTTTCGATAGAACCTTCTGAGTTAGCCGTCGATGATTTAGAAACTGTTGGAATTGAATTTACGATTTAATAAAAAAGAGAGACCTAAGGTCTCTCTTTTTTATTAAATCGCTGAGAATCGAATATACACGTATAAAGTACAAGAAGAATGCAAATATCGAATTCTCACGAATAAATTATAATTATCTGAAAATCAACTAATTATCAAAAATTATTCATTTAAACTATTCGTAATGCTTATTCTAAAAGAAGCACCCATTTTATTTATATCCTTGAAAATCAGCCACCTATATCATAGTATTATCCTATTAAAGAAATTACGGCACGATTACAAACACCTCCTATAGGCGGGTTAAACTTAGACACTGCTACTTTTACTTCGAAAACATCTGGATATTTATGACGAACCTCTGTAATAATTCGTTGTGCAATGTGCTCTAGTAATTTAATATTATCGGTCATTACCGAAGCAATGATTTTATATAAATCTTCATAGTTAACTGTAGCTGATAATTTGTCTTCTTGAGCTGCTTCAGAAAAGTCTGTACTAATTTGTATATCCACCTGATAGCGATTTCCTATTTTTTGTTCTTCTTCATAAAATCCATGATAAGCAAAAAATTCTAATCCTTCTAATGCAATTGTTCCCATTGGTTGTTAGTTAATGTAAATAAAAAAATCAGACAATATAAAGTGCCTGATTTCTTACTGCTAATATTATTTTTCTTTTATTATAAATCATCAAAGAATGAAGCTGCACTATTCACAAATCCACCGCCATTCGTTAAATTTTCTTTTGTCAATTCGTTCATCACAGAAGAGACAGTTGGCAGTCCTAAATCTTTACCATCATTTTCTGTTGTTAACTTATTCAATTTGCTAGGGACAACGGTTTCTGCTTCAATGTCATTAGCTAGTGCCTCTACTCCTTCAGAAACTACACTTTCTTGTTCTGATCCTATTGTATGCAAGTCAGGCTCGGTTGTTGGCATCGGAGTAAGGTTTTCACTTGCAAGAATAGCATGAACGCTTGGGAGTTCTCCTATCTCATCATCATAATCATCCGTTAATGAATCGTCCACTAATGGCTCAAGAGCAGGTGTATGTTCACCCAACTCTTCCTGTTCACTCGTATGAGTGTCTAGTTGAGTGCTAGCAGGAGTAACATTCTCGATTTTCTCTAGAGGTGGCGTTACAACATCCTCTGTATCATCTTCATCAGCATCTTCTGTCTCACTCGCTAAAGCCAGTTCAGCAGCTCGTTGTTCGTTCAACTTGCTTGCATTAATTCGCTCTTCGAATGATGTTACTTTTTCTAAAGTTTCGTTTGCAAAACGTTTTAACTCAAGGACTAAATGGTCTTTATAAGTATCCATTGCTCGGAAATCACGTTCGAAGTGTCGAAGGTCACTTTGAGCATCTTTGAGAATGAACTGTGCTTTACTTTCTGCATCGATAATTGTCATATCAGCTTTTTTACGAGCGTCATTAACAAGTTGTTCTGCTTCTAATTGTGCAGCCTCTAATGTTTTATCCGCTTCAGCTTTAGCTTTTTCATTAATTTCTTGCTGAGCAGTTTCTGCAATCTTTATTGTTTTGAAAAGACTTGTTTCAATTTCTTTCATTCGAGCGACTTCTCTTTCTGCAACTTCTAATTGTTGCTTTGAATGACGAAGTTCCTCTGCCACACGCTCCCACTCTTGAGAAAGGGAAAGTAAAAAAGCATCTACGGATTCAGCATCGTATCCTCTAAATGTTTTATCGAAGGTATGCTGTCTAATTTCTAGCGGAGTTATTCTCATGGGTATTATAATTTTTTCAAAGATGAATGATAGATAGTTTTGGCACTACTATCTTCTGTTAACTACATTGCCAAATTGAAATATGTTTGTCATCGGAAGCGGAAATCAAATAGTCAGTATAAGAACTCCATAATACTTTATTAATAGAAGTTCCATGTCCGGCATGACGTCCACGATCAATAACTTTCAACAACTTAAAATTGGTGGCATCCCAAATTTTTATTGATTTATCCATACTACACGTGGCAAAAAGCTCTCCCGTTGGATTAAAAACAAGATCGTTAATGGCGAATAAATGAGCTACTATATCTTTATGAAGATGGTAACCATTGTTAACATCCCATACTTTCAAATGTGCATCACGCCCTGAAGAAAGAAGGTATTTGTAATCGGGTGAAAAACATACTTTAAAGACCGAATTTTGATGTCCTGTCAGTACTAATTTCAAAGAAAAATCTTTCAAATCAAAGACTTTTATTGAAAAATCACTGTAAGCCACTACAAATTCTTCTGTTATCGGATTAATAGCAATACTTCTAACACTTTTATCAGAAGCTTTTATATGTTTCTTCACTAAAAACTGCTCAACATCCATCACCACAACGGTTCCATCTGACAATCCTATAAATGCATGATGCTCATGGATTTTAATTTCAAAAATAGCAGCCCCTGTTATTTTATTCGAATTAATTTCTTTTTTCTGTTCAACATCAATTAAGTGAATGCCTTCATAATTTTGTCCAACCCACAAATGATTCCGTTGATGATCAAAACAAATAGCATAAATGGAAGAAGGAACTTGAGCGATTAATTCTCCTAAATCTGGCTTTTCAAAATCCCAACGAACAACCGTTCCATCTCCTCCTGCGGAAAAGAACTGATTAATCGTTGTACTTGGAGCTAAGGTATATACACAATCTCTATGTCCAGAAAATGTGTCTATTTTGGTTATTTGCATTCAACATTTACGTTTGTACTCTACTAAAGTCATCCATGTATATCATAAGGAAAACTTAATAATTGTTTTTACCTACTCCATTTATTTCCATATTTTCATCCAAAACAAATGGTAAGACAAATTTAGGGCAATTATAAGGTAAAGACAAAAAAGCTACCCATTAACTCCTTGATTAAAGAGGACAAATGTAATGATTCTAGATAAGTTACTATAGTAACTATGTTCTTTTCTACTTTTCTTCTTTTGATAATCCAGAAAAGTTTATGAAATTTGGGTTTATTGAATCAAATCAAACACTATGTCAGTATCCCTTTGTGAACAAATCACGAAAGATAGTTGGGTCGTATTATGGAAAATCGAAGAAGATTTACCATTCTATTTGTCGTATTTGGGCATTAGCGAAGAATCCCTTGCCTCCATATCAGGAGTTACTCATCCTCAAAAAAAGCTAGAATGGTTAGCCAGTCGCTGTTGTGCAAAATTTGCCGTTGAACAATGCGGGCTTACCTACAGTGGAATTGATAAAGACGAATATTCAAATCCCTACCTTCCGAATCATCCTCATGCGTTTATTTCTATTTCGCATACTAGCGAATACACCGCTACGGTTGTAAGTTTTAGGGATGAAGTAGGTATTGATTTAGAGAAAATTTCATCTAAACTCCAAGTCGTTGCCCATAAGTTCTTATCCGAATCAGAACGTTCTCATGCTAATTCAGACCTTACTTATCTGTGTATATACTGGTGTGCCAAAGAGAGTCTTTATAAATGGTACGGAAAAAAGAATCTTTCTTTCAAACAGAATATTTACATAGCTCCCTTTTCAATAGATAGTACCATGATAGAAGGAGTTATTCAATTCGAGGATAGCATCCCAACGAATCACTCATTACGAGTTTTCCATTGGGGAGATTATATTTTGACCGTTACTACCTAAAGAAATTCGTCTAATATTCGCTGGATTTCTTTAACCTTGGCTTCATCTTCTGTTTTTTCAAAGGCGACCACCATGTTTCTTAATACCCGACGAATGATATCGAAATTATCGCAAGGTTCATAGAAAATTTCATTGGTTGGAATATTCAGCTGAGCTATATAATTATCAATATCTCCCTTACTAAATACCAGTCCCTTATTAAATACATTAATATAAAACTGTGCTTTTTCGTGTTTATAGGTCAAGATAAATAAGTTCGGCAAATTAACGCCATAAATAGGCAATCCCATTTTTTGTGCAATCAGCATATAAACGACACACAGTGAAATAGGGTTGCCTTTTTTTGATTCTAAGACTACATTAAGCATCGAATTTCCGATTGCATGAAAGTTTTTAGTATTAGCTCCAAACTTATGTTTTCCAAAAATTACCGAATTTAATATCCGAACTTTATCCATAGGATGCATATCGTCTCGCATCTCCATCCAAGCATCATAGTATAGCTGATCAATTTCTTGCTTCAGCTTTGCTAGAGATAATTCAGGATATTGATAGGTCGCAATAATCCACATTCCCTCTAGCATATCCATTCCTCCTTGATTTCTCCAGAGAATAATTCGTTCAAAAAAGGTATTATACTGTAATTCATGAATAATATCTTCTATTTTCTTTTGAGTAACGATACTAAAAGAAGTATTCTCCCAACGATCTTCCAAGATAGGAATTACACTTCCTCCCAAAGAACGTAAGCGTTGTTCCACTAAAGAAGCAACTTCCTGATCTTCATCATCCAACAAAAAAACTAGGGCATTTATTTCTGATTCACTCATTGTATATTCTATGCAAAAGATTGCTCTTAATTAGTTATTTATATCAATACAACAATGCATCCTACTATTCGGTTCTTATTTTTTGTATAATGCGTAGTGTATGTATCAAGCTAATAAGACATTAGGAATACCTCATTCTTGAATAACCTAAAATACAGTATAAGCGTCAAAAGTCCAAAAAAAGAAAAGAATACTTAGGTTAGTGTACGCTTACTCAAAAAACAGAAATATAATTTTTTTTAGGAAGCCTTTCTGTTAATTTTGTCTCTCAATTAATTCAAACACTTTAGCATTCTATCCGATGAAGATTTTAGTAACTGGTGGAGCAGGGTTTATTGGTTCACATACTGTAGTGGAATTACACCATGCAGGTTTTGAATCAATCATCCTTGATAACTTCTCAAATTCCCAAAAGTCAGCTTTACAAGGAATTGAGGAAATCATAGGCAAAAAAGTCACCTTTTATGAGGCAGACATCAATAATCCATCTATTTGGGATATCATTTTTTCAGAACACCAGATTGATGGAATTATCCATTTTGCCGCAAGTAAAGCTGTCGGAGAATCGGTTTTAAAACCTTTGAAATACTATCGCAATAATGTCGGAGCAACTGTTGTGATGCTTGATAAAATGCAAGAGCATAAGGTTAGTAACTTAGTATTTTCTTCGTCTTGTACCGTCTATGGACAACCAGATACACTGCCCGTAACAGAGTCTTCTCAAGTAAAACCAGCCAGCTCTCCTTATGGCAATACAAAAAAAATCTGTGAAGATATCATTCAAGATACCGTTAAAACAGGTAATGGATTAAATGCCATTTCATTACGTTATTTCAATCCAATTGGTGCTCATGAATCTGCTCTAATTGGGGAATTACCATTAGGACCGCCAGCCAACTTAGTCCCTTTTTTAACGCAATCAGTAGCAGGAATTCGTGGTGAACTTGCGGTATATGGAGACGACTATCCTACGCCAGATGGCACGGCAATTCGTGATTATATCCACGTTGTTGATTTAGCAAAAGCACACGTATCTGCGATTAATTTGTTGCTAAAGCAAACAACAAGTCCAGAGAATCCATATTATGACTTTTTTAATATTGGAACAGGAAAAGGTAGTTCTGTATTAGAAGTTATCCATGCTTTTGAAGAAGCAACAGGCAAAAAAGTAGCCTACACCATCAAACCTCGCCGTGATGGTGATACTACTGCGGTTTATGCAGACTGTACTAAATCAAATGAAGTACTAGGTTGGACAGCAAGTAAAGGACTGGTTGAATCTTTGGGAGATGCTTGGAGATGGCAAGAAAAAATCTCTAAGTAATTTTTCCATAAATTTATCGCACAAAAACATATTGCATATTATTCAACAGAAAACATCTATGAAAAAGATATTAATCACAGGTGGAGCAGGTTTTATTGGTTCCCACGTTGTTCGTTTGTTTGTTACTAAATATCCTGATTACCACATCTTTAATTTGGATAAATTAACCTACGCTGGTAACTTGGCCAACTTAACAGACATCGAAAATGCTCCAAACTACACTTTTGTTAGAGGAGATATTGTCGATGCTGATTTTATCAACGAATTATTTGAAACGCATCAATTTGATGGCGTTATTCACTTGGCCGCAGAATCGCACGTTGACCGTTCTATTACAGAACCGATGGCTTTTGTAATGACTAACGTAGTTGGCACTTGTAATTTATTGAATGCCGCTAAAAATACGTGGAAAGCATCGGGATATGAAGGAAAACGTTTTTATCACGTTTCTACGGATGAGGTATATGGAGAGTTACATAATCCAGAAGATTTCTTCTTGGAAACAACTCCTTATGATCCTCGTTCTCCTTACTCAGCTTCTAAAGCTTCTTCTGACCACTTTGTAAGAGCTTATGGAAATACCTACAAATTACCGATTGTGATTACCAACTGTTCTAATAATTATGGGCCTAATCATTTTCCTGAAAAATTATTACCCCTAATGATTAATAACATCTTGCACAGCAAACCACTTCCTGTTTATGGAAAAGGGGAAAATGTGAGAGATTGGTTATTCGTAGTAGATCATGCTCGTGCCATTGATACCGTTTATCATGCAGGAAAAGAAGGTGAAACCTACAACATTGGTGGTTTTAACGAATGGAAAAATATTGACATTGTTCGTTTAGTTTGTAAAACAATGGACAGCAAATTGGGCCGTCCAGAAGGAACTTCGGAACAATTGATTACTTACGTAACTGACCGTGCAGGACATGATTTACGCTATGCCATTGATGCAACCAAAATCATGAACGAATTAGGCTGGAAGCCATCGCTTCAATTTGAGGAAGGGTTGGAAAAAACCGTTGATTGGTTCTTGAATAATCAGGAGTGGCTAGACAATATTACATCAGGAAATTACAAGGAGTATTACGATAAAATGTATTCGTAAGCCAGTCCTCTAACCCCCAGAGGGGGAATTCAATAGTTTCCAGTACAGAATCGTTAACATAAGTATGAGGAATTATTAAATTGATACTATTTTTCCGCAGAGGTACACAAAGTCTGACACGGAGTTACACAAAGAAAAAGTAGAAAAACTCTGTGAAGCTCTGTGATTTTTAAACTCTGGGCAACTCTGTGGTAACAGTCGCTACGGTAAAAGAATACTATCAATTTATTCTTTACCATTACTTATTAGAAAATAACTAACAAATACTCCTTTGGAGTTTGGTACTTATGAAAGGAATTATTTTAGCAGGTGGGTCAGGTACAAGATTACACCCTTTGACATTGGCAGTGAGTAAGCAGTTAATGCCTGTTTACGACAAACCAATGATTTATTATCCGCTGTCTATCTTGATGTTGGCAGGAATTAAAGAAATCTTAATTATCTCTACCCCACATGATTTGCCTAACTTCAAAAAGTTATTAGGTGATGGTTCACAGGTAGGTTGCCGTTTTGAATATGCAGAACAACCGCTTCCTAATGGTTTGGCTCAGGCTTTTGTTATCGGAGAAGAATTTATTGGAGACGACAAAGTAGCCTTAGTTTTGGGTGATAATATTTTCTACGGAAGTGGTTTGAGTAAATTGTTACAAGCGAACAACGACCCTGATGGTGGAGTGGTGTATGCTTATCAGGTACACGACCCTGAACGTTATGGGGTAGTCGAATTTGACAAAGACTTCAATGTGCTTTCTATCGAAGAAAAGCCAGAAGAGCCTAAATCAAACTATGCCGTTCCTGGTTTATATTTCTACGATAACTCCGTCGTAGAAATTGCTAAAAATATCGCTCCTTCGCCAAGAGGAGAATATGAAATTACGGACGTTAACAAAGAGTATCTTCGTCAGGGTAAATTGAAAGTAGGTGTACTCAACAGAGGAACTGCTTGGTTAGATACTGGAACCTTTGCTTCACTCATGCAAGCAGGACAATTTGTGCAAGTGCTTGAAGAAAGACAAGGCTTGAAAGTAGGCTGTATTGAAGAAGTTGCTTATAGAATGGGATTCATCGATGCAGAACAACTAAAAGAAGTAGCCACGCCTTTAGTAAAAAGTGGTTATGGCAGATACTTGCTTAACTTATTGAAATAGCGAATAAGCCTCCTCTTTATAGAGAGCAATGATGTTAACCGAAAAAAGGGAAGACTCCAAATTGAGTTCTTCCCTTTTTTCTTAGACCGTATCAAAAAGAATATTCATTGTTAAATTGCTCTGGACTAACTGCTGGGCATATTCATTTTGTTTGGTACCATAACTAGTCAACATCGTAATAAAGATAGATTTCTTGGTAGCGGTCTTTTCTAAGAAAGTCATTCGCTTTTGAGCTAGCTCCTCCGCATATTTTTTATCAATCGTAAATTCGGTCATAGCAAACTTCATTTCACAAAGATTAATACAATTATCCATTCGGTCTATCAACAAATCTATTTGAACTCCTTTCTCCTCTCCTTTCGAGCTATATCGCCAAATCGACTGTTCTGTATAAATTCCAGAAATCCCTAGTGCTTTTTTAATTGAAGCGATATGCGTTAAACAGATATTTTCAAAAGCTAAGCCACTCCAACTTCGCCACGAGGGAGACATTGACTTTTGAGTCCAAGTTCCTTCTCCAGTTGCTCGGCTATTTTCAATAAATTTCAGATAGAATAATGAATAACAATCGGTCAGCTTATAAATTAAGTCTTTCACCTTTTTATCAAAAGGAAGGTAAGGCGTTATAAACCCAGACTCCGTAAGTTCTTCTAACAATTTGGTGGCTGTCCCTCCCGAGCTTAACTCAGCGGCAGCAATCAATTCAGTTCTTGTTAAACCTTTTGGTTTTGCCGCAAGAGCTTTAATCACTTCAATATGCCTATCTGCTTGTTCAAAAAGGGCTTGATACAAATGTTTAAACTCTTCTCGTAAAAGACCATCTTTGGTAAAACACATTCGATCTATATTCTGACTCGCACTTTGTCCTTTTTGTACATCCTTTAAATAATGAGGAATTCCTCCTGTAACCATATACAATTGAACAAGCTGATAACGGTCTAAATGAACTCCTTTATTTTTTAAGTATAGCTCAGCCTCTCTGAGCGTAAAAGGTAATAGTCTGATTTTTTGGGTAATACGATTATGTAAGCCTCCTCGGCTATTTACGATATTTTGAATCATCCAAGAAGCGGCAGAGCCACAGATAACGACGAGCAAGTTACTCCTTTTGGCACACCAACTATTCCAAAAGTGATCAAAAGCAGCTATGAAGCCCGACTTACGAGTATCAAGCCAAGGCAATTCGTCAATAAAAATAACCTGTTTGCCTTTGGTATTTTTTTTACTTTCCAAAGAAAGTATCAGTAACTGAAAAGCTTCTATCCAAGAATTGGGTACAGGAACAGGTAATGGAGAAGCCGAAAAAGCTTGTAGTGCAAAGCTAAAATTTTCCAGTTGTTGTTTAAGTCCCGCATTGTGTACGCCTGTAAACTCAAAAACGACTTGTTTTTCAAAGAATGAACGAATCAAGTAGGTTTTCCCGACCCTTCTTCGCCCATAAACAGCTAAAAGCTCTGCCTGTTTAGATAAAGCCAACTGTTTAAGAATCGTTATTTCTTCTTTTCTCCCGATAATTTCCATATAGAAGGTATATGACGAATAGCTATTAAATGGCGGATTAAAGACCTAGTGAGCACTTCGTTCTATTAATTATATCCAGCCAAACGTTATTTAAAATAATACAATTTGGCTTTAAATAAAGATTTATATTCAGCCAAAACATAGATAAATTTACCACTTTTGGCTGAATATAATCAAAAATTATAGGATATATTTTTTCAATTCTTCATATACTTTATGAACAGGTAACCCCATAACTGTAAAATAAGAGCCTTCCATTCTAGGAATTCCTACCATACCGATAAAATCTTGTACGCCATAGCTCCCTGCTTTATCGAAGGGTTTACAGGTATCGATATAATAGTTTATCTCCTCTTGCGTTAATTCTTTGAAAAAAACATTTGCAATATCCACAAAGGTTTCCGTTCTTTCATCTGTCATTATACAAACACCTGTCATAACTTGATGTTGACGACCCGATAGCTTATGCAGCATAAGATTCGCTTCCTCAGCATCGGCAGGTTTATTTAGGATTTCCCCATCAATCACAACAATGGTGTCGGCCGTGAGCACAATTTGCCCATTTAGTTCGTCACGAAAAGCCTCCGCTTTCTTACGAGCTAAATACACAGGCACTTCTATCGCTGACATCGTTTCGGGATAATCCTCCTCTGTCGGTTTTACTTTGACCGTAAAGCTAAAACCTGCATCACGTAACAATTGCTGCCGACGTGGAGAATTAGACGCTAATAATAAGGGGTACTTTAAATTAAGCATACATTTTATACAGTAAACAGTTAAGACTTTTAAAATAAGCTTATGACAATACGTAATTACTACTTCAATACAAGCAATGCAAAAGTCCTCTTGCTAGGGTTTATCGCTTGCCTTCTGTTAGGTAGTCATACGCTACTTGCTCAAGAGACCGATTCTAGTCAGACAAAAGTACTACCTCCTCTTGACAATATAAAATCTACTAAGGATAGTGTCTTTTTCACACAGATTCATCAGCGATTAAGCAAAAATAAAATAATGAGTCAGATTAGAGACCTCCTCTTCCGAGATATTTATACCAGAAATACCCAAGGACAAGAAATCACTCAAGTAGAAGACAATCCTTTTCTCCCTTATGAGGGACACGTTATCAAGAAGATTATTATTAAATCTCTTAATGTCTTTGGCGAGAGTATTATGGATACGACCCGAAAAGCTAAAGGAATGGATAAATTATTAAATCGATTACATACCAATACACAAGAAAAGATTATTAGAGAGTCTTTTTTAATGTTCAAAGAAGGAAATATTATTGATGCCGAAAAATTACGAGACAACGAACGTCTATTACGAAGTACTAGTGTATTCCATGATGCTCGTATTTTTGTAGTACCCGATGAGGAGTTCACGAACCTTGTTAATTTAATTATCCTTACCCAGGATGTTTGGGCTTTAATTCCTGAGGTAAATATAGGTGGAGTAAATGCTTTTGATATTAGTATCACCCAAGCAAACTTCCGAGGACTTGGGCATTCTTGGAGAAATACGTTTTATCTTAATTTCAAAGAAAACCCAAGTCTGGAATATAGTAGTGTCTATACCATTCCTTATATAGGCAAAAGCTTTATCACAGGAAGAGCTGAAGTATCTCTCAGAAGAGAGACCTCTCTCTATGATGTTCGTATATTTAGACCCTTCTTAACTCCTGAAATGAAAATAGCAGGTGGATTTCAAGTAAGTCAATCTAGCAACCTTCGAACCACTGCACGTACCTTTGATGGTAGTACGCTCAAAGTAAACGACAGCTTACCTTTGTTTTTTCCGATTAAACAAAACCTAGCTGATTTATGGCTTGCTCGTGCCTTTAAGTTAAAATTCTTGACCAAAGACCTCCAACAGCGAAGCCGATTTATTCTTGGGTTTCGCTATAGCAACGTGTCTTATAGCCAACGCCCGATAGTGAGCCCAGATACCAATCAGCTCTATCGTAATCATAGCGATTATCTTATGGGTATTGGATTTTCGAACAGACGCTACAAACGAGATTTCTTAATTTATGGATTCGGAATCACCGAAGACGTTCCTTATGGATATCTGGCTTATTTTGTAACAGGCCATGAAAATTCCGATGTATTTGGAAAAAGATGGTACGCAGGCTTAAAGCTTGCCAAAGGACAATATTTGAACAAAGCTGGTTATCTATACGGACTCATTAATTTAGGGGCTTTCTCTAATGGAACAACAGGTCTAACCATCGAATCCAATTACTTTAGCCCACTCCTAGATTTAGGGCATAGTAAGGCTCGTCATTTTCTGACCCTTCGCTATGGATTCGGCACACAACGCTATACAGGAGAATATCTCAACATTAATAATGAAAATGGAATAGAAGGCATCAATAGTGACCAGTTATGGGGTTCGAAGAAACTAGCGATGAGTCTCCAATCTGTTTTCTTCTCTCGAGTTCGCTTCATTGGATTTAGAATTGCTCCTTTCGCTCACCTTGATATGGCTTTTGTCACACCCAGATATCAGACCCTTATCAATAAATTCCCCTATACAGGTGTAGGGCTAGGAATTCGTTTACGAAATGAAAACCTTACCTTTAATACCATCCAGATAAAACTGACCTACTTTCCGAACCTTCCTAATATTCCTACAATGAATGCTGCCTTTAGTGATACCTATAATTTAAAGCTAAAAGATTTTGACATTTCTGCTCCTGAGATAGTCCCTTTTAAGTAGAACAGATGTCACTCAATAACAAAATCGACCATTCACCCAAGACAAGACATTCTATGTATCAACATTAGGTGCTTATGTATATTTTTACAAATGTTAGTACACTTGTAATATTCATACATACTTAAAAACACCGCCGCTATGTCCATTGACAGAGACATCCAACAAAAAGAGTTCAAAAATGCACATCACAAGCTATTGGTCAATATCCTTTATACCAATAACTGGATTATGAACGAAATGGCTTCTATTCTAAAACCTTATCAAATTAGTAACCAGCAATTTTTTGTCTTACGGGTCTTAGAGGAAAACAAACCAGAACCTGTCTCTACAAACTACGTAATCAAACAAATGATGAATGAAAGCTCAAATGCCTCTCGCCTAGTAGATAAGTTAATCTTAAAAGGATTAGCCATTAGAGATCAAAATCCTCAAGACCGAAGACAAGTAGATATCTCCATTACTCAGAAAGGAAGCCTTCTCTTGAAACTACTGGAGGAAAAAATCAGTCACTGGGAAGCCTATAACATTCCATTAAAGACAGAAGAAAGTGCTAGAATGGCTGAATTATTAGCAAAAACAAGCTAGAAATAGAAAAAAATAACTGTTAACAAATAATTAACAATTTAATGTATTGACATTTAATGTAAATACATTAAATTTGTATCACCAATGAAGATAGAAGAAGAAATAAAGCAATCCGTGTTTAAGTCAGCCCATTCAAAGGCACTCGTAAACATCATGTTTACGAACAACTGGCTGTGCAATATTCAGATGGAAATCTTAAAGCCCTATGATGTTACCTTACAACAGTATAATGTACTTAGGATTTTAAGAGGACAATACCCCACTCCTATTACCGTATGTGGGATTATTGAACGTATGCTTGATAAAATGTCGAA
>JALRIJ010000479.1 GCA_023255485.1 Flectobacillus sp. | reverse complement strand
CAATGGATTGCTGATGCCGCTATCTGGGTAGATAAAGCCCATAACCCGACCCTAAATCTGGTATATCTACCCCATTTGGATTACTGTTTACAGAAATTCGGAGTCGATTTTACCAACATTAGCAAAGAGTTGGGCGAAATAGATCGGTTGGTAGAACAGCTTGTTACCCATTTTGAAGCACAAGGCACTCGCATCATCATTCTTTCAGAATATGGAATTAACGACGTAAATCGCCCTATCCATATCAACCGTATTTTACGAGAACATGGCTTACTTTCGGTTCGTACAGAGCGTTATTACGAATTGTTAGATGCAGGAATTTCAAAAGCCTTTGCCACTGCTGACCACCAAATCGCTCATGTTTATATCCAAGATTTAAGCGAAAAAGAGCGTATCAAAAGCATTTTAGAAAATACGGAAGGTATTGCAATGGTCTTGGATGAAGAAGGGAAAAAAGAACACCATCTCAACCACGAACGCTCAGGAGATTTGGTTGTGGTGGCAGAAACAGACAGTTGGTTTACCTATTATTACTGGTTCGACGATGCTAAAGCTCCCGATTATGCTCGCTTGGTGGACATTCACCGTAAGCCTGGTTATGACCCCGTAGAACTATTTATGAATCCTAAAAATCCATTTATTAAATTAAGAGCTGGGTATAAATTAGCTCGAAAACTCCTTGGCTTCCGTTATTTGATGGACGTTATCCCATTGGATGCCAATTTAGTAAAGGGTTCACATGGAGGCATTGGGGCTAGTAAAGCCTATTATCCTGTCTTGATTTCAGATAATGCTGTAAAAAACCAAGAAATTTTAGCAACAGAAGTATATAAGCATATTTGGAAGAGTATCTTTGAGTAAAAATACGGCGTTTTACAACGTTGTTTACTAGAACCCAATTTATCAGTTTTTCAAGACTGATCATGCTTAATACGATCATAATAAAATGAAAAGG
The DNA here is from genome assembly GCA_023255485.1 of Flectobacillus sp. Taxonomy (GTDB): domain Bacteria; phylum Bacteroidota; class Bacteroidia; order Cytophagales; family Spirosomataceae; genus JALRIJ01. Next base: position 711 of record JALRIJ010000479.1, on the reverse strand, counting down.
TCTAAAATTTTAGAGGCGATTCGCATCGATGAGTTTTCGTCAACCTTAAAATACCAACAACTAGGCAACTCTGTGTTGGAAGGTATCAAAAAGGGAATCATCAAGAAAGGGGATATGATGCCGTCTATCAATGAGGTTAGTTTTGAATTTAACATTTCAAGAGTAACCGTTGAAAAAGGCTATAATTACCTAAAAAATTTAGGGGTACTGGACTCTGTGCCAGGCAAAGGTTATTTTATTAAGAGTAATGAGACATCGCAAGATTTAAAGATTTTTTTGTTATTCAATAAATTGAGTACGCACAAAAAAATTCTGTACGATTCGTTGGTGGAGGCTCTTGGTGATAAGGCGGCCATTGATTTTTATATTTACAACAACGACATTAATTTATTCTTACGTTTGATTGCGGAACGGAAGCATGACTATACGCATTTTGTCATTATTCCGCACTTTTATGATTGTCAGGATAAAGCCTACCGAATTATTGATACCCTTCCAAAAGACAAATTGATATTGGTTGACAAAGCTATTCCGCAAGTAACAGGAGAATATGGAGCCGTTTATGAAAATTTTGAACAAGACATCTATAAATCACTAAAACAAGTGAGTGATGCTTTATCGAAATACACAGAACTAGCCATTATTTTCCCAGAAAACAGTTATTTTCCAAGCGAAATCACGAAAGGCTTTATTAACTTTTGCCGAGATTTT
>JALRIJ010000478.1 GCA_023255485.1 Flectobacillus sp. | reverse complement strand
CTGCACTCGTCCTCTTTCAACCAAAGGAAACCAACGAGCAATAGCAACCGATGCCGTCGGAAATGCACCTGCTTCGCCTGCACCAAATAGAAAACGAACGATGACTAAGAAATAAAAACCAGAAGCAAAACCTGTTAGAATGGTAAAAATAGACCACCAAATCACGATTCGGAATAAGGTAATTTTGGGGCCATATTTATCTACCAACATTCCTGTTGGGATTTCAAAAGCCCCATAAGCAAGCGAAAAGGCTGATAATACAAGACCCCATTGTTTGTCAGACAAGCCTAATTCGTCCGTAATATCGTTACCAATAACGGATAGTGAGTTGCGATCCAGATAGGTAATGATGGCAAAAATCACAAATACCAGCAATACTTGAAAACGTTTTTTCATAAGTTGTACGCTCTTATTCAGAGTCTTAAATGATTATTTTGAGAATAGTGAACACAGAGTACAAGACTCAAGATTTATAACGAAATGATAATAATAGCCCTGTAAAAATTAAGGCAATCCCCACGATACTTTGCAGGGTATAAACTTCATGAAATAAGAAATAACCAATAATCAAGGCATAAATCACCTCACTGTAACGTAAAATGGCTAAGAAGCTCACCTCATCGCTCGGTTCTTGAATGGCTTTTGTGAAAAAATTTTGTGCTACAAAACCTACTAGACCGATTGCTAACAACCAAAGCCATTCAGTACCTACAGGAGTCTTCCAGTCTTGAAAAGCAACTATTCCACTACCAAGTGCAGAGATAAACATAAAGTAATGTAGAATCACCAAATGATGATCGTCATCTCCTATTTTACGAATTACGATCACAAGTAAGCCCCCTAAAACTGCCGAAAATAGCCCTATCCCTGCATCAAATAAACCAATTCGACTATCAAAGCCTTTTAGTAACAGAATGCCTACAAAAGAGATAAAAAAGAAGAACCATTGTAGGCGGCTTATTTTCTCTTTTAGGAATATGACGGCGAAAATAGCGGTAAAAATGGGAGATAAATATTTAAACGCAACCGACGAACCAAAAGGAATACGGGTTAAAATGTAGAAAAAAGAAAACATGCCCGCTGAGCCTATTATACCTCTAAATATCAACATCTTAACATTTTTTCCCCTCAACGAAATACCTTGATTCAGCAGATAAGCCACACTCATAACCCAACCAATCACGGATCTAAAAAAGATATGTTGAAAGCTATCAAATTGCGGCAAAAATTTCACTAAAGACTGCATCGTTGTAAAGCAAAGAGTACTCACAAGCATAAATTGCACACTCTTTGATAGCTTACTATTTTCCATAAGATTTAACAGTTATTTAAGGTTAAGCACAAAAGTACTCATGCAAAATTGATATTATTTTCCATTTTAAATGACTAAAAACTAGCGAATTAAATCCAAAATTCATCATTCAAAATTTTGCATCACTACTTAGTAATACACATAGCCCTCCATAATTTTACGGGCTGTTCTGAGTGTTCCTGCTTTTTTAAGCTGATAATTCCCATCCTTATTTTCCATTTCAATCGAAATTTCAATCACTCCAGCAGGATGTTCAATAATGACGATTTCCTCCGATTGTCCATTCTCTTTACCTACTTCTGAAGCAACAGTTCCTTTCATTTTCAGAGCCGTAGCAATACAAATCCCTCCAGAAAC
>JALRIJ010000477.1 GCA_023255485.1 Flectobacillus sp. | reverse complement strand
CCCTTAGTTCTTCGGCATAGTCTTGGGTGTTTTGCCGATGTATTGTGGCAATAGTTTCAGGAAACCAATAGCGATTTAACTGGATTTTACCATCTTTAAGCGTAAGGGTATGAGCAGGAGGTAAGAAAAAAATACCTTTATGAATGGTTTCATTATGAATTGAATCTTTGTCGTAAAACCAAAGAGCAAGCCCACGAATAATTTGCTCCTGATTCGCCATCCGCTTAACATGGGGGAGGGCTAAAATAGATTTTTTGGAGCTGGCAAACGAAAAAATATTGGCTTCGTAATGATAAAAAATAGTGGTGTAGCCATGTTGGTCACGAGCAATAAAAAGCTCTTGAGTCGCTTCATCAAAACAGGCAAAAGACCAATCTCCTAGTAACTTTTCAGGTGTTTTTTTTCCCCATTTCAGATAGGCTTTTAAGATAATCGTTCCGTCAGGTAATGTCGGACTAAGATGAATTCCTAAGGCATTCGCTAATTCTTCTCGGTTATCAAGCCTTGCTTCTGCGACAAATAATAACGTTGTCCCTTCTTCTGTGCAATAGCAGGGCATTTCTTCAAAAAGAGCCTCAGGGGTGTTATAGGTTAAAAGATGTCCAAAAGCGGCAGTTTTTTTGTTCAAAAATGCCGCTTTTTTATGAGGAAAGTGTTTAACTCCCTGATACATCGTGTTTAACGTCTGTTCTTCTACTATTTTTAAGTCAGTATGGTGTAATCCAACTAGTAAACTCATATTTAAGTCTGTTATGAACGTCCTTACTTATACTTTAAGAATAATTTTTTTAGTGTTCAGTGCCGTTAATGCCTCTTCTACCTCTGCTAAGCACTCTTGCTCACTAATACGATATTCGGTGCAGAGAGCTTGTACGATAGCTATTGTTGACTGTCCTTCTTCAACTCCTTTTAAAATTTTGTAATACGTTTCATTAAGTGTCAAGTATTCATTTTTATCCATATCATAAATGACACCTTCTTCTCCAAGTTGAGTAAATAGAATTTTTTCTGTGTTGATTTCGTACATTTTTTTAAATGGTTATTTATTTTCAGTGATTGTTAATTGCTTCTCTCTCCAGCACTAATTAGTGGTTTGATGATGGCCGATTCTATGGCGGAAGTAAAACTATCGAAAGTGACTATGCCTTCAGGCCTTGTGGCTTTCCATGCAGGTAAAATAGCCGCTAGTAGTGTGATTTGCTCAAACTTTAATTTTTGTTTTTTTAGGGCGTTAATCCATTCCACCCTGTAGATATTTTGTCCTAACAACCTCATACAAGCTGATTTGCTAAGAGCTTCTATGTGAATCGTTGTTCCTGCGGTTTCTAAGAAAACAATGCCAACGACTTCGGTATCAGTATGTTTAAACTGTTTGTGAAATGAAAATCCGTATTTGTCAAGTTCTGAAAAAACACGCTGTTTATCTTCCTCTATGAATTGGGACTGCTGTTCAAAGGTGTTTTGCCAGAGTCTAATCATGGGGTAAGAGGCCTGTGCCCAACAGCCAGCATTTTCGACTCTTAAAATAGCGGTATCATCCGTAAAGATAGGATAACCTTGTTGCTGTAACATCAGGGCTATCGTAGATTTACCTGTGCCTGAAGGAGCTGCAAATAGGAGTACCTGTGTTGCGTTAATAAAAACACCAGAAACGTGATAGGGAATAATATTGCGTTGGTACAAAATAGCTGCAAAACCATTTGCA
>JALRIJ010000476.1 GCA_023255485.1 Flectobacillus sp. | reverse complement strand
CTGCTTTTGAGCGAGTCATTACTAGAGGTTCTAAAGGTTGTTTCAATTGCTTTTTTTGTACAGTAGCCACACTCGGAAGAGCGTTGTATCCCGTTGGACTTTCTTGTTTTAATCCCCACCAATAGCCTAAGGCCCCACAACACAGCAATAGCACTGCTGCCGCAGACCAGCGAATTAGTTGAAAAGGAAGAATCCCCTTCTTTTCCTCCGTAATCCGTTGGTTTAAGCGTTCCTGCAACGATTGTTGAATCGGCGGAAGTTCAATAGCTTGCTCTTGTAAGGCACGCAAGCCTTCTACCGCATCCGACAAAGCCGAATTCCGTAGAAGCTCTTTCTCAAAAGAATAAGTCTCTTCCCGAGATAATTCTCCTGCCAAATAAGCCTTGATATATGCTACCGATATGTGATTATCCTCGTTCAATGCAGTTTTTTAAATTTCGTTTACCGTTTTGTAGATAACTCTTCACTTTAGATAATTCATAGCCTGTTTCCGATACAATTTCTTGATAGGTCTTTTCTTTTAAAAAGAACAGCGATATCGTCTGCTGTTGTTCTTTTCCAAGGGTTTCTAAACATTTATCCAAACGAGTAAGATTACCCTCTAAATCCCATTCATCTGTAAGATGCTGATTGTCTATTAATTCCATAAAAGGAAGAGCACTTTCTTCATCATCATCCGTATGCTTGTCATTTGAAGGAACAAAAAGATTCTTTTTACGAAGTTGCATCAAACAATAATTTCGACTCAAGGTCGCCAACCAACTCGGAAAGTTTTCGACCTCGTGCTTTCGGAGTTTTTCGATTAATTCTTCAAAAATCTGCATAGTCGCATCTTTTGCCTCCTCTTCGTCTTTGAAATACTTAAAACAAATCCCAAAAACGAGTTCCATTTGAGGTTCGTAGAGTTTTCCGAGAATAGCCAAGTCGCCTGTCTGACGATATTTTGTCAGCAAGTCCTGAGAGGATGGGGTGCTATGTTTTTTTCCGAAAAACAACATTGAACGAATTTATGAAAAAAATATAGCATTCTTTTATGGAATCTCAAATGCCTTTGCATCTTACTCTCGAATACTAAACAAATACTACCATGAGACAATTTGCATTAAGCTGTTTTTTATTACTTACCTCTTTGTTGACCTTTGCTCAAGAAAGAATGATAGAGGGGAATGTAATCGACGAAAATGGACAACCCTTGATTGGCGTGACTATTCGTCTAAAAGGGACAAAAAGAGGAACTGTGACAGACACCATAGGACATTACCGCCTAAGTATTCCTAAAAAATTCAACACCTTGCTTTTTGATTATGTAGGCTATCAATCGGAATCCGTTTCGGCACTTGATAAAAAAGTCGTGAATGTCCAACTTCGGATTAGTACCACTCCGCTACAAGAAGTAGTGGTGGTCGGTTATGGTGCACACCATAAAAAAGATTTAACATCGTACGTGGTGAGAGGAAAAAACAGTAGTGTCCAATATCAACCAGTTAGTGCTACGGTTATGTCAGGAGATGATGGATTCAGCCAAGAAGAATACGCCGCAGAAAAAGAAGTGGGTTTCAAAAGTACAGCCAAAGACCCTCTAACGACCTTTTCGATTGATGTAGATCGTGCTGCTTACACCAATGTTCGCAGAATGATTTTTCAAAATGGTTATTTACCTGATAAAGATGCCGTTCGGGTAGAAGAAATGATTAACTATTTCGAC
>JALRIJ010000475.1 GCA_023255485.1 Flectobacillus sp. | reverse complement strand
AGTTAACTTTTGCTAAACAGCAGTTAGTAACAGGAGCAACAACGTTACAACGTACAACGATTGCAAAATTAATGGATTTAGTAAAGAAGTTAACGCTAAAAAAGGAATTGCTAGAAGCCACTGATACAGAACAAGGCATTATTTTATCTAACTCTCCCGACAGATTAGAAGATAATCCTGCATGGCGACTACATCAAAAATCCCAATCAGGTTTTGAGTTAGAAGAGTAACTCATCTACAAAAACATCAGCGATATAAGCAGTAGAAGGATGCCCCTCGGGGTGTCCTTTTTTGTTTCTTCCCTTTAGACGGCGACTTTAGTCGCTGGCAAAATGGAAATTAATGATATTAAGTTTGCTGATAATGAGATATTTACGAGCTTAATGCCCTTTACTATAATTTGATATACCATGAATCAACGTACAGAAATAAATCCTAAAGTAGTCATTCTCGTATTGGGTACACTCAATGGATTGATGCCTTTTTCAACAGATTTATATCTACCTGCTTTTGCACAGATAGCTCAAGAACTGCATACCAATATTGGTAATGTAACGCTGACGATGAGTGGTTTTTTCGTTGGTTCGTGTGTAGGACAACTTTGTAATGGACCTTTCTTAGACCGATTTGGTCGTAAAAAACCCATGTTAGTTGGTTTGGTAATTTTCTTTATTACCTCCTTGTCTTGTGCGTATTGCACAAGTGTAGAATGGTTTATTTTCTTTCGATTTTTACAAGCCTTAGGCATAAGTATTTGCTCGGTGGGTAGTCGTTCGATTGTTCGAGATCTTTTTCCTGCTGAAAAAATAGCCTCCATCTTTTCAACCTTATCTTTGGTTATGGGCATTGCTCCAATTATAGCACCCTCGGTTGGTAGCTTGGTGTTAGGCTTAGCTGGTTGGCGAACAATTTTTCAATTATTGGCAGCGATGTCTTTTTCGTTATTCTTGATTTTATATTTTTTTCTACCAAGTTCTGGAAAACCTACGGAGCAATATTCCTTACATCCTAAAGCCATTTTAACTAATTACAAAGAGGTTTTTCGGACACCTACTTTTTTAGGATATGCCCTTGTGGCTGCTTTAGCAAGTGGCAGTTTGTTTACATGGATTTCGAGTTCTTCTTTAGTATTTATTCAAAATTTTGGACTTTCTCCTAAGCAGTTTGGATGGGTGTTTGCATCCACGGCTTCCTGTTTGGTGTTAGGAAATCAAGTAAATCGAATCTTGTTGAAACGCTTTTCGAGTGAACAACTCGCTCTTAGAGCAGCGATTTCTCAGTTGATCGTATCAACTTGCCTGTTGATGATTGTGGTATTTTTCTTTAAAATCCCCATCATGCTTGGTGGTTTATATGCGTTTATGTTAAGCTTATCCTTAATAACGCCCAATGCCATGGCTCTCAGTATCAGACCGTTTACCAAAAATATTGGAAGTGCCAACGCCTTGATGGGAGCTATGCAAATGACTCTAAGTGCCGTTGTGACAGGAATTGTCAGTTTACTATACGATGGAACTGCCAAACCAATGGCTTACATGATGATTTTGCTAACGTGTTGTAGTGTATTGATTCAGTTTTTTTTGAAAAGTAAACGGGCTGAACGTCCATAAGGGAGAATAATTCCCTCTCTTTCATTTTTGTCTCTTCTTAGCTTCTAGTTTTTCAGTATGTCTTCTCTTCTGCTACGTTGGGAAGTAGCATTTCTATTT
>JALRIJ010000474.1 GCA_023255485.1 Flectobacillus sp. | reverse complement strand
GCTGCAGTGGCAGTTGTACCTGTTGCCGTCACGATTATAGACAGTTTCCTGCTAAAATCATTAAATCTGCCCAAGAAATACTTTTACCATATTTTTGCTTGATTGGCCAAAGTAATAAACGAGCTTTATCTAAGTTTCCGTTATCTGGCCAGCTATTCAAAGGAGCAAAGCGTTGAGCCCCTGCACCAGCACCACCACGACCATCGGCTGTACGATACGTTCCTGCACTATGCCAAGCCATACGAATAAAGAAAGGGCCATAATGACCATAATCGGCTGGCCACCAAGCTTGTGAAGTCGTCATTAAATCCACAATTTCTTGTTTCAATGCGGCTAAATCAAGCGATTTGAATGCTTCTGCATAGTTAAAGTCGGCACCCATTGGGTTCGAGGCTGCAGCATGTTGACGAAGAATGCCTAGTCTTAACTGATTCGGCCACCAATCTTGGTTTCTTGTGCCACCACCAGCACTATGTTTAACAGGAGGTGTTGAGGCTGCACCATGCGGGAACGGGCATTTTCCCGCACCATTTGAACCGTGATCTGATGAATAATTTTCCATTGTTATAGTCTTGTTAATTTGTAATGAATGTTGTCTTAATTTATTTTAAATACGAACGAACTTCTGTTGAAGAATTGGCGTAGAATATTATTCGCTTTTAGTATAATATTAACACTAAATCTTGTATTTTTCTACGTTTCGATGTTAAAATTACAACAAAGTTTCATATAAGTCAAATTGATTATTTTTATTAAAATATAGACAAAAACTATAACAAAGAAATAAGCTATTTATCATCCATTAAAGAGGAATTATGACTATCAATTTTCGGAATGACCGATAAAGCCACTCATAAATCTACTCATTCAACAAGTAACCTAGTTTACAGTAACCTCAAAGTAGTAATTCGTTTATTCCCTATCGCTCACTCGCTCGTAAAACTTTTTCTTTAATGCTAAATTACGAAGCGTGTTTACGATACGGCTTACTTTGGTTTCATCCTTCTTCGCCTCGTAAATCCATTTGATATAAAACTGTTGTTCGCTTTCAGACAAGGTTTCAAAAAAGGATTTAGCCTCTTGATCATCCTCTAGGCAAAGTAAAAATTCTTCGGGAACTTCGTTGGTAGTATTATCCAGATACAATTGGATATGAACCCAATCACCTGCTTGTTTTTTTATTTTTTTACGAATTTCTGCTCTTACAGGCAAAAAGAGCTTTCCATTGCCCCACGGCATTAGTTTATAGCGAAGAAGTTCAAAATCATCTATTAAGCCACTGACCTGTACCCAGCCAAATTTTGCTTTTTTGTCGGGCGGTATTTCTTCTATCAAGGCATACGTCCAACCACCTTTTCCTTCCATTTTTTGTAGCTGATATAATTTATCGACGAGTAATTCTTGCATGACTTCAAGGTTTTTGTTTTTCAAAACGCATCTCAATACGAGTGTATTCATTCACCCGCTAAGTGGAACGGTTGTTAGAGCATAGTTCTCTAACTAATTTTAACGCTAAAATAGAGAAAAAGCGTCTAACACTTTTTTACGAAAGAAGCTTTCCACAACTCAAAATACTCATAGCCATTTCTTGATTGATTCGTTCTCGTTGAAATTGTTGTTTAAAGCTTTTTCGTTCCTCTCTTTTATAGGTATAAGCTCTAAATTTATCTAAAAATACTTGGCAGTCTCCTGCAGGGAAAACAATACTATT
>JALRIJ010000473.1 GCA_023255485.1 Flectobacillus sp. | reverse complement strand
AACCTATCGTGAACAACTGGCATCTTGCGAGGAAGAAACTTCCTTCGTGAGTGTACGTGGCTATGTGGGGAAACCACAGTTTGCCAAAAAAACACGTGGCGAACAGTTCTTCTTTGCTAATAACCGTTTTATCAAAAACAGTTATTTGAACCATGCGGTAATGACGGCTTTTGAAGATTTAATTACGGATGGTTCGCATCCTTTTTATGTCTTATTCATCGAAATTGACCCTGTTCATATTGATATAAACGTACATCCTACCAAAACGGAAATCAAATTTGATGATGAACGCACGGTTTATGCCATTGTACAGGCGGCTGTAAGAAGAGCCATGAGCCAGCATAACCTTTCGCCTTCGCTTGATTTTGATACGGATGTAAATCAGACTAATCAGTGGTTTCAGCAACCAGCTAGTACCACGATTCAGAGTAAATTAAACCACAGTTCAGAATCCTATAGTGGGGATGCTGGTGGGTCGTTTACTCGTTCGTCTGAGTTAAATTCTCGTGAGCAACATAATTTAACCAATTGGAATAAATTATACGAAGGGTTGAGCCGTTCGGCAGATGACTTTGAGAAAAGTACTCCGCAGGTGCAACAAGCAGATTTTGGCTTTGATAATCATCCGAGTGACTTCCAACAACAGCCCTTTACGCTCAAGAGTAAAGCCAACGATTTGATGGATTCTCGTCCACAACGTACTTTACAGGATACCGATGCCACCACGTTCCAGATTCATAATTGCTATATTATCTCGCAAGTAAAATCGGGAATGTTGTTAATTGACCAGCGTGCCGCTTATGAACGTATTTTGTTCGAGAAATTCATTCAGAACTTACAGAGAAATAACGGCGTTTCGCAACAATTACTATTTCCGAAAACAATCACGCTTAGCCCTGCTGATTTTCATTTACTTTCTGAAATACAGGACGAAGTACGAAATTTAGGCTTCGATATTAGCGTTATAGGTCAGAACTCCTTTATTGTGAACGGCATTCCTGTAGATTCTTCTGAGGAAAACGAACAAGATATGATTGAAGGTTTATTAGAACAATTTAAGCACAACGAAGCTGAATTGCATACGGATAAATCTGAAAACTTAGCCAAAGCCATGGCAAAACGCTCGGCAGGCAGGTTCGGTCATCATCGTTTGACAAGTTTAGAAATGAATACCCTTGTAGAGCAGCTTTTTGCTTCGTCGAATCCAAGTTATACGCCTACTGGGGAGTTGACCATGAAAATATTAAGTTTAGCAGAAATTGCTGCCTTATTTGCAAAATAACCAATGAAAAAATCAACCATCGCATTTGCCCTTTTGGGCATTTTTCTAATATCAGGTATTGCCGTTTATTTCCAGAAAGTAAACAAAAGTGAATCTACCGAGACAGCCGAAACACAACCCGTAGAACTTTTACCTGCACCCGTTTTCAATGCCGATTCAGCGTATCACTTTGTTGATAAACAAGTAAGTTTTGGCCCACGAGTACCCAATACCGCTTCGCACCGTGCTTGTGCCGCTTGGTTGAAAGCTACCCTTAAAAGCTACGGTTTTGAGGTAATTTCTCAAGATTTTGTGGCAACGGCTTATGACGGTTCTAAACTGAATGCAAGTAATATCATTGGAAGTATCAACCCTACGGCGGCCAAACGCATTTTGTTGACTTCTCACTGGGATTCACGTTCAATAGCCGACAAAGACTCGATTAACCCTAAAAA
>JALRIJ010000472.1 GCA_023255485.1 Flectobacillus sp. | reverse complement strand
GAAGCGGTTTAATCGAGTTTTATTTTAGTAGAATCCAACTTAGCTATTTTTTTAAGAAATTATTGAAAGGAACGGTTGAAACATACTCAAGCCCAAACCCAGTCAGGGTCTCTGACCGCTGACTGGGTTAGCTACCCCATCGGGATTAAACATCGGTAGCTAAAATAATCGTATTACAAAAATTAAAGAACATTGAACATCATGAACCATTTTAATAATTAGTATAGCTCTATCCCAATCCGTTACATCATAACAAAACGATAGACTAGAACACCAATTTAAAATCCAAAATTCAACATTACCAATTATCCCTTAAAAATGAATTACTTAAAAACGATTAAACGATTGAGTCTTGCTACTGCTCTTGCCCTACCACTAGGTAATGTAGTATTAGCACAATCTGCTCAAAGCGTCTTAAACGAACCTGTTGATTTAAGCAAAGACTTCCGTGATTATACCAACACGTATTTCGTAGCCGATAGCTTGGCGAGTTTCAATCCAGTCACAGGCTCGGGAAGCATCAAATGGAGAAGAAATCAGTATTTTCCTGCACACGCTTTCAACTATACGCAGTCTGCCCTACACCGAGTTCCGCAAAACGAATTCCCTGGGCCAGAATATGCAGCAGACCCCGTGTTACCTTTCTCTATCGAATTTGTGTCTCCAAAAGCAATCCGTATCAGAGCCACCACGGGAACAGTTGCCAAAGCAGACGAGCCTTCGTTGATGTTGGTCAAAGAACCCACTCGTGACAATTCTTGGCAATACACCAAAATTGCGGGCGGTCACCAATACAAATCAGCTTATGGCACAGTGACCATCACCCAAAATCCATGGGCTATCGAATTCCGTGATGTCAATGGAAAATTATTGACTAAAACTCGTGGAGTAGCCGATAACAAATCGTCTTACACGGCTTCTATGCCTTTCTGTTTTGTACGTCGTGCAGCAGATTATTCTCGCAGTGTAGCTCCTGTATTTACGATTTCACCCGATGAAAAAATCTTTGGTTGTGGAGAGTCTTTCACGAAATTTAACAAGTACGGACAAAAGGTAAACCTTTATACCTCAGACCCGAACGGTATCGAAACCAGCGGAATGTACAAACCTATTCCGTTCTTTATGAGTAGCCGTGGATACGGGATGTTCATGCACACCTCAACGCCTATTACCTGCGACTTCGGAGCTACTTACGGAGCTGCCAACGCCCTTATGATTGGCGACGAAGCCCTTGATTTATTCGTTTTCTTGGGTGAACCAAAAGATATTTTGGACGAATACACCAACCTAACTGGCAAAAGCCCGATGCCTCCGCTTTGGTCTTTTGGCTTGTGGATGAGCCGTATTACGTATTTTTCGGAAGACGATGGACGTAACGTAGCCGCAAAATTAAGAGCTAACAAAATTCCAACGGATGTATTGCACTTCGATACAGGTTGGTTTGAAACCGATTGGCGTTGCGATTACCAATTCTCTAAAAATCGTTTTAAAGATCCTGTTAAAATGATTTCAGATTTAAAAGAACAGGGCTTCCGTACTTGCTTATGGCAATTGCCGTACTTCGTTCCGAAAAATGACTTATTCCAAGAAATTGTTGATAAAGGATTGTTTGTCAAAAACGATAAAGGAAATATCCCTTACGAAGACGTAGTACTTGATTTTACAAACGTAAATACCCAAAAATGGTACCGTGAGAAAATCGGTAACTTATTGAAAATG
>JALRIJ010000471.1 GCA_023255485.1 Flectobacillus sp. | reverse complement strand
TAACCTAATTGCTTATTTATTTCAGTCGTCATGATTATATTTATTGAGCGGTCAAAACTCCGTTTGTACTATGGTCATTTGTGGATGGAATAAATTACATCCTTACAAGTTCGGTCGTCTCTACGAGACTAGCAGTTGAGGAATTAGTTTTAGCAAGTCCCATCGGGACGGACGAATTAGTAAGCAGGGGTTTTAACCCCTGAGCCGTTGGCGTTGAAAACCCAAGCCCATACCACGCCCGACTGCAAATCGAGGTGAGCAGGAGTGAGTGGAACTTACTTCACATAGCCGTATTCCATCGCCATTTTTAGTAGGCTAACGACGTTTTTAACGTCGAATTTTGCTAGTAAATTACTGCGATGGGTTTCTACTGTTTTTTCACTGATAAAGAGTTCGTTGGCAATTTCTCGGGTGGTTAAGCCCTTTGCAATCAGGTCTAAAATCTCCTTTTCTCTTCGGGTAAAACGGAGTTGGTAAATATTCTTTTCTTGCTGTTTCTGACGGCTCAATCCGTTTACAATAACGTTCATCACCTCGGCACTTTGGTAAGTGCCGCCTTCGTGGACAATACGGATGGCTTTGAGTAACTCTTCTCTTCCTGTATTTTTGAGGATATAGCCCGAAGCTCCATTTTTGAGCATTTTCGTAATAAAGCTTTCTTCACTATACATCGAAATCGCAATTACTCGTACACTTGGATGTTCATCGCAAATGTATTTGCAAATGTCTAGTCCGCTTTCTTTTCCCAAATTGATGTCTAGGAGAACCACGTTGACTGTGTGTTCTTGTAATAAGGTAGCGACCTGATTTTTACTTTGAGCTTCTCCAATTACCTTGAATCCGCTTTCGCTCGATAGTAATGAGGTTAACCCTTCGGTAAACATTTTGTGGTCATCTACAAGTAATATATGTATCATGTTATTGATTGTCTTTTCGTTGAGTAAATAAGATTTTTTTTTGTATTTGTACCTATAAAATTATGAATAATATTAGAACACGATAGAACTCTTATTTAAAAGTTTCTTGTATTTTTGTTCTTATTCGGGTAAACGAGTTTTATCTCGTTTCATCTAGTTTTTCATGAACGGCTTAGACCCCGTTCTCCCTAATCACCACCAATCAGGTATGCACCGCATTCTAAGGCTTTTATGGGTCATTGTTATAACCTTTTTCCCTTATGGACTTTGGGCTAAAGAGGTATATCCCAAACCTGAAAAGCCTTATACCAAAGAGCAATTAATCACCTTGCTAAAAAAATACCATGCTCGAAAAGATACTACAGGGTTGGCATTTACTTATTTGACCTATGCCAAAAATCAGGAAACATGGGATGACCCCAAAGAATCTCCTGTGGAAAGTTACCGCAAAAGTATGGAGTTATTTATGGTTTTGGGTGATTCTACCAATTATTACGAAGTTTCTGGAGCCTTAGGGTTTTATTTTATGGAACGTCCTATTCTTCGGAAATATGCTTATGAGTATTTACACAAGGCAGTTGATTATTTTAGGAGAAGCAAGCAACCTGTAATGGAACGTGGACATCTGATCAACTTGTCTAATTTGTATGTACAACACGCCAATTTTGAGCGAGGATTGTCTTACTTACAAAGAGCGGATTCTATCAATAAACGATTTTATGATGAATATACCGATGGACGAATTTTAGGGGCTTATTCCGATTATTATCGTCATGCCAAAAATTATAGTTTGGCAATTCACTA
>JALRIJ010000470.1 GCA_023255485.1 Flectobacillus sp. | reverse complement strand
GAGACAAACGACTCTCATACCTACTACTTCACACCTAAAAATACCTTATACCTACAACCTCATACCTAGAAACCTACCTAAAAAATCGTTTTATTTTCAAAAAACAAACTGCCATGAAGCAATCATTAAACCCTCGTTTTTTAACCTTGATGTGTTTTATCTTGGTCGTAGCTCTCATGAGAGTCTTAAATGCAGCCGAATTAACTCCTGTTTCTAATTTTACGCCCATTGGGGCAATGGGGTTATTTGGTGGTGCTTATTTTACCAAACGTTGGAAAGCGTTCGCCTTTCCCTTATTGACACTTTTGGCGAGCGACTTGGTTGTGAACGAAGTAGTATTCAACGGGAAATATGGCGTTATGTACAGCGGTTGGTACTGGATTTATGGAATTTTTGCCCTTATCGTTTTCCTCGGACGATCTATTTTAACACGTATTTCGATTAAAAATGTAGTACTTGCAGGCATCGTTGCCTCATTAAGCCATTGGATTTTAGCAGACTTTACGGTTTGGTTAGGAGGAGGTTTAGATTTAAGAACGAACCTTCCTTTAAGCCGTGATTGGACGGGTTTAGTTCAATGTTTAATTCAGGGGATTCCCTTCATGAAAAATTTTATGGCAGGAACTTTAGTGTATAGTGCCATCTTATTTGGAGGATACGAATTCCTTAAAGTTCGTTTCCCAAAACTAGCGATTTTATGATGTTGAATTTTGGATGTTGGATTTTGGATTAAACATCAATCCCAAATCCCACGTTAGGACTGTATGAAGGATTACAATTGCTTGTATTTGAATTGACCAAACGCTTTGCAATCCTTCGTATAGCCCTAATTCAAAATCCAAAATCTAACATTACTAATCACTCATTAACCACTCCTCATGTCCACTCCAAAAGCAGTATCGTTCCTTCCTGCGGCGACGCAGATGATTTATGACATGGGCTTGCAAGACTTGCTTCATGGCGTTACGTTTGAATGTTCGGAGCATTCACGAACAGAAAAAGAAATATTAGTTCGCTGTGTGCTTGAAGGAAATAACTATTCAAGCGAAGAAATAGACCGTATTTTCTCGGCTTCCAAAGCTCAAGGGAAAAGCTTATATTATGTAGAAGAAGAAGCCCTAGGGAACATTGCTCCTGATATTATTTTTACGCAAGATGTTTGTGAAGTTTGCCAAATTGACACCAAATGTACACAGGCAGTGATTGATAATTTGGAGAAAAAGCCCCAACTCGTTACGCTCACCCCTCAAAGTTTACAGGATGTATTTGACTGTGCTATCGACATTGCAACGGCTTTTGGAAGAGAAGAAGTTGCCTATCGTTATCTTGCTGATTTACAAGTACGTATTGATATGGTAATTGATACGCTACGCTTACACAGAGCCTTGCCTAAACGAGTAATGATTATGGAATGGATTGAGCCAATTTATAATTGCGGACACTGGATTCCTCATCAAATTGCGTATGCTGGTGGTATTGATATGCTAAGTAATCCATCGGGCGATAGCATTGTTACCCAATGGGAAAAAGTCCTTAAATATGACCCCGAAGTTTTGGTGATTGCTCCTTGTGGTTTTGAAACTAAAAGAAGCTTGGAAGAATTGCATTTACTGTCAGCAAAACAAGGATGGGATACCCTCAAAGCAGTTCAAAACAAAGCCGTATATATCCTTGATTATGATTTGTTTACCCAGCCAAGTGCTTCTACTTTAGTGGATGGTATTG
>JALRIJ010000046.1 GCA_023255485.1 Flectobacillus sp. | reverse complement strand
CTGTTATACAAAAGGGCAATACACAACGCTTTCGGGTTTAGAAGCAACGCCTGTGGATAATATTTTCTTTGCAGGAGAACACTGTGGAGGGGAGTTTGCTGGCTTTATGAACGGTGCTGCCAAAAGTGGTCGTGAAGCAGCAGAACTGATTATTGAGAAGTTTAAGTAAGTAAGGTCTTTTCCATTTAGACGGCGACTGAAGTCGCCGTCTAAATGGAAAAGAGTAGCAAGGGAAGTTCAAATCGTACTTTCTACCATTGATGTTTTGTGAAAATACGAATCCTTTAACGCAAAGTGAGTGAGGTTTTTTCCTTTTAGCAGGTGACTTTAGTCGCCTGTTAAAAGGAAAAAATCAAGTTCGCTTTGATTGTCTTCCAATAACGGATAAATGATTAACACTTTATCCCTAATTCAAAGGAATAACATAAACACTGTAACTGACTGTTTTAGGAGTAACGCCTTTGTACGTTAGTGCTGTTAATTGCGTCCACGGATTACAAGGTTCGTTCGATTTGCTTGTTTTTAGTAGTAAATTTCCTTGTGAAACGCCATCTACTTCGACTGTGAATACGGTGTTATTTCCCAGAGTTTCTGCTTTATCAATAATTTCATTAGAACGAAAAATATTCTTTAGACTAGTATTATACGTAACACTGGTCAAATCGCTGAGGTAGGTCTTTTTGTTATCAGCCGTTTGATAAGCAATCTTAATTCTAGTTGCTGCAAAAATTTCACTCGTATCTTTTCCAACCAACGAAAGTAATACTTGTGGAGGAGGAGCAAGACAAAGAGGAGCTTCAGTATCAGAGCATGAAAATAGAGTCAATCCAATCAAACTTACCAGTCCGATTATCAGGTTTTTAGAGAAGAGAGTCGTCATCATTACGAGGATTTTAAGCGTGTGTTACTTTTATCTTAAAGACGAAACTCAACCCCAAACCGTTGCATGGCTTGATTAAAAAAACGTAAGAATGACGCTATGTTTTCTATGTTCCTATGTGGTCAAACAGGTCTTAGCAAAGAGTTGACGGCTAGGCGAAATTCTGATAGATAAGGTATTAAGTCCAAAATTCAACATCCAAAATTTTACATTATTACTCAAGTAACTATGTTTTCTATGTTCCTATGTGGTAAAATAGGTTGGGTACTTAGTTCCCGAAATCCACATCTGGTTTCTCAAATTTGCCTTCTTTTTTACGGAAAGTAGCGTTTGGTTTTCCGATGGGGAATTGCAACGTTACTTTATAAAAACGAGTTTCTCTGCGGTTCATGCTCGTCTGGAAGGTGTTGCCTTGCTCATACGTCGAGATGAATTTACGAGAATTGAACATATCATTTACTGTAAACGCAATGCTTGCTCTATTTTGTAAGAATGATTTACGTACTGCAATATCGACACCTTGTACTGCTTCACGATACCCTTGTAAGGTTGGTGAACGGCTATTTCTGTCAAGTGTCAATTGTGCGGAATAATTCGATGGGAAACGGTACGAAATATTTAATTTTGAACGGTACGTAACCAATTGATTTTGATTGGTTTCCGACTGCAAAATAAAGTTATACACATTGACATTTCCCATGATGGTCAGTGGTCCAGCGTTGTATTTTAAGGTATTGTCCATTCCGTACTGAATATCGGCTTTGGTATTCACAAAAGTCGTTACCAAAATACTTGGGTCAGTTGCCGAAGGCTGTGTAATTGGCTTAATGGTATGGTCTTCGTAGATATAATAAGCCGAAGCAATCCAGCTCAGATGTCCTATATTTTGCGTATAATTTAATTCAGCGGTATTCACAAATTCGGGTTGTACCTTCGGGTTTCCTACGGTAATATTCTGACGGTCACTTGACTGAATCCCTACAAATACGTGTCTAAAACTTGGTCTTCCTACTTTACGGCTTAGGCTCAATCCTAATTCAGCATCTTCGCTGATTTTTTTCGTTAAGCCAAAAGAAGGGAAAAAGGCTTGTAAAAAATTCCCACCCGATGCCGTTGGATAATCATAACCAAAACTACTGTTGTCAAAACGAGACAGTCCGTGCATAAACGATTGCTCAATACGTAAACCCGCTTCCATCGTGATGTTTTTCTTGAGTTTATGGTTATATAAAAAATACGCCGCATTGACTGTTTCGAGAATATTGGCATTTTGTGAATAACTTTCTAACAAACTATACGTCTGGGTAGCGTTATTGAGTTGGTTGAAAAAATACTGTTGGTCACGCTGATAGGTATAAGAACGGAAACCCATTTCAATGCGTGTCGAGTCGTTTAAGGGATGTATATAGTCCAACTGAGCCAAATACTGATCTCCAAGTTGACGACCTGTTATTTTATCTGTTTCTGGATAGTTCGGCTGGTTGGTACCGTCGGCATTCAAAGCAGTGGTCAACCAATCTGCCGCATTAGATACGTTGTTTCTGGTGTAAGAAGTACGCACCGAAAGTTCTCTTCCTTTACGAGCAAAAGCGTGTTTCCAATCCAGTTCGATGCCTACGTTGGTATAACTGTTGGCAGGTTGAGTCGTACGAGTTCCTGAACTGGTAACTGCTCTCGTTGCATTTTGATAATTATACCCCTGATTCGTTACCGTATTAAAAGCACCGCCAACAATGTTGCCTGCCAAAGACCACGTATCGTTTTTATTAGGCGTAAAATCAATGGATAGACGACCATTTTGGAAAACATTATCCAGACTAATATCCGTATTTTGGTTGAAAAAACTAGACGCTACCCCATTGGTATAATTGGTTCTATTGACATAGCCCGTCAAAGGATTTTTGGTCGAATTTAAGTTATACAAGGCATTGAACGTCCATTTACCTTCGTGATAATCAAGGTTAAGCGAGCCGTCATAGCGTCCGTTTGAGCCAATACCGACACTTCCCGTACCGTTAAAACCCGCTTCTCGATTTTTCTTTAAGACCAAATTGACAATCCCACCCGTTGCGGAGGCTTCGTAACGAGCCGATGGATTAGAAATAACCTCTACCGATTCAATCTGATTAGCAGGGATTTGTGCTAAAGTCAATTGCGTTGGTTTGCCATTGATATAAATCGTGGTTGCCATGTTGCGTAAACTAGCCGCACCGCTTTCGTCGATACTGACCGATGGTACATTTCTCAGTACTGATTCGGCTGTTCCGCCAATACTTGTTAGGCTTTTCCCAACGCTAAAAACACGCTTGTCCATGCCCAAATTCGCTTGGTCTTTTTCGCCCTTTACCTGCACTTCTTGAAGCATTTTGTTGTCAGGACTGACTTGAACCGTACCTAAATCGAGGTTTATTTCGGTAAGGTCGATTACTTTTTCAAAATTTTTGTAACCAACGAAAGAAATACGAACCGTTAGTTTTCCGAGTGGTAAATTAGGAATGGAGAATAGTCCAGACTCTTGAACGGTGATACCGCCAACTAGACTCTCTTTTGCATTTTTTGTTTTAAAAACTCCTACTGAGGCAAACGCAAGCCCTTGGTTATTGCTGGCATCTACAATTTTACCAGAGATGCTGCTGGTTTTTGTTCCTGTATTTTGGGCAAAAGTCGTGTTTACAAGAAGGAATAAAAATAGAATGAGATGTTTGTACATGAAATTATGTATTATTTATTACAGTTGGTTTGATTTTGGAGCTTGAATTGTGATTCACCACATAGCAACATAGAAAACATAGTTATTTAATGATTGGCAATTAATTACTTATGTTTACTGTATTCTTATGGGGTTCTTAAAATAAACGTATCTTACTATTTAACCATTAAGGAGTTTAGTTTATTAAGTTTTTCAATTTTCTTAATTCCTTTATGGTTGATATGATTATAAAGCAATCTGATGCGTGTATCCTTAGCTTGAATTAGACCACAAGGTAGGCAAACAATTAAGGTTTATTGTATTGTTTTACATGAAAGATAAGCCAAAAATAGACCAATAATGCCGTTTTTTATATGAAATGGCATTATGTTAAGGTGAAAAATATGAAGAGGTGAATATCCCTGATGATGATAGATTGAGGTATCCAGCAAACGTTTTTGTACCTTTATGAGCAAATTTACTTCATAATAAGGAATAAGCGAATCATTTATTCATGTACAATCTTCTAAGTGATTTAACCGTAGGAAGCATTTTATTACTTGCGTTTTTAGTCTTAACAGCCAAGCGTTTAGCAAATGCAAAGGCCAATCGCTGGTTGGGATTTTTTTTATTAACACTTACCATTTTTATGTTGGATGATTCCTTAACCGTTCATGGAGTCTATAAGGAGTATCCAATGTTAATAGGTGTTCCGTTTATCTTTATTTTTACGTTATCCCCTACGTTGTATCTGGTTGTTTCTCGGTATGTTGCTATCGAAAAACGATTTCAATGGAAGCATTGCTTGCATTTTATTCCAGCCTTTCTTTTCTTCTTGCTATTTATCCCTTTTTTTCTTTCAAACGATTCCATCAAGTTGGCGAGTATAGCCGAAGCTCCAGAAAAATTGAATACCGAAAGTGTGATTTTACTGAGTTGTTGGATGGTTCAGTTAAGTAGTTATTGGATGTTAAGTTTGGTTAAATTACGGAAACACCGAAAAAAAATGGAACTCTTAACGGCTAGTCCTGCTGAATTTCAACTGGATTGGTTACGAAACTTTTTATATGGTATTGGGGGTATTGTCTTTGTCCTATTACTTGATTTGGTATTTAATGCGAGTTTTAGTCCCAAAGGTTCGTGGGTAGATATTTGTTATTTTGTGATTGTTTATTTCTTAGGATATTTTGTGATTCAGCAGCGAGAAGTATTCCCTTTTCCTGTGGCAGAACTGCCTGACATTAATAAAGTATTAGAAGAGAATGAGTTGAACCAGTCTGACATTAAAAAGAAATTAGTTACGGATGAGGCTCTTTCTGAATTAAAAGAGAAACTTATTATAGTACTAGAGAAAGAGAAAAGCTACTTAAATCCTGAGTTGAATTTATCCATGTTAGCAAGACAAATGCAACTCGGAACACACGAAATGTCTTATGTACTCAACGAAGGCTTTCAAGAAAATTTTTATCAATTTATTAATCGCTATCGTATCGAAGAAAGCAAGCGATTGCTCAGTTCTCCAGATTTTTCACACCTAAATATGCTGGGTATTGCCTTTGAATCGGGCTTTAATTCTAAAACAGCCTTTAATACAAGTTTTAAAAAACAGGTAGGTATTTCCCCTTCTGAATACCAAAAAAGCTGTAGAGGGGAGAATAATCCATAAAAGTTGTTCGGATTTATCAATCAGAACAGCGGAATCAGGTTGAGTATAGACATTTACACCATTATGTAAGCAATCGTCTAATCTTAATCAAAATTCACTTCCCATGAACACGTTCGTTAAAGTAACCTTTGTTATGACTTTCTTTTTTTCGGTATTATGCTCATGTAAAAAAGAAGAACTACTCTCTCCAAACATCGTTGAAACGCAGGTAACGCAAGCTACACTCAAACTAACGGCTTACTTAGCGGATAAAAATAACAAGGATTTAATCGTCTTTGAGTCAGGTTTAGGGGATAGCCACGAAGTATGGAATACCTTACTCAATGAATTATCCTCGCAATTTGATGTGGTTGCTTACGATAGAGCAGGCTATGGTAAATCAGTCATGAATACCAATAATAGGGATATTACTCATTTAACAAATGACTTAGAAGTACTTATTAATCAAGTTGCAAAAGGAAGAAAAGTCATCTTAGTTGGGCATTCGTTAGGGGGCATGATTATTCGAGACTACGCAGTCAAACACCCTGCCCAAACAGCCGCTCTGTTATTTGTGGATGCGTCTCATGAATTGTATAATCAACCCACACAGGCAGATGAAGATAAGGTGTATGCTGTCTTTAAATCGACTTACGGTGAAAACTTTGGCGGTACGCAGGAGGCTAGACAGCTTCTGGAAAACTCAAACTATATGGCTATGCTTCCTAAACTTCCTAATATACCTGTTGTTGCCATTACCAGTATGAAAATAGATGCTGATCATAACGCTGCCGACAGGCGACGTTGGTATGATTCTAAGGAAGCTCTAAAGGTGGGATTGAGTGATTTTAAGCATATTACCACTACAAAGTCAGGGCATTATATTATGTTAGAAGAACCTCAACTTGTGATAGAGAATTTGAAATCGTTGATGAATAAGCTACCTTAAAAGGGTTATGTTACGGTAAATATGTCATTAAGCTTAATATAGGCTTAACTGTAAGGTTACAACCCCCTTATTTTGCTGGTGTAGTTTTGGATAAAATTTTAAATTTTATTCAAATATGAAGAAAATAATACTATCTCTTTCTCTTGTAGCTTTAATGTTGAGCTGTGATAAATCATCGGATCCAGAGTTTTTTGTAAATGAAGACCCAACTACGTTTGCAGAGGTTGGTACTATTGATATTGGTGATGTTGGTGCTGCTGAAATATCAGCTTTTGATCCTATTACTAAACGGTTATTTGTCGTAAATAATGGAACGGTGAATAAGATCGATGTAATAGATATGGCAGACCCTTCAAAGATGACGGTTATTGCTTCTATTAGCATGACTCCTTATGGTGGTGGTGTAAATAGTGTTGCTGTAAGTAATGGGAAATTAGTAGCTGCCATTGAATCGTTGAATAAGCAAGAAAATGGTAAGGTGGCTGTCTTTAATACGAGTGACTATAAAGAAATCAAAGTAGTTACGGTAGGTGCTTTACCAGACATGATTACGTTCTCTCCAGATGGCAATTTCATTTTAACAGCTAACGAAGGAGAACCAGATGCTACTTATACCAATGACCCTGTTGGTAGTGTGTCTATTATTTCGGTGAATGATAATTATGCAGTTACAACCTTAGATTTTGCTGCTTTTGAAAGTCAGAAAGCTAGTTTGGTTGCGAAAGGTTTCAGAATATTTGGGTTGAATGCCACTTTTGCCAAAGATATTGAGCCTGAATATATTACGGTTTCATCCGATTCTAAAACGGCTTGGGTGACGCTTCAAGAGAATAACGCCATTGCAAAAATTGACATTGCTTCTAAAAAAATCACGAATGTATTCCCGTTGGGTTTTAAAAACTATAATTTGGATGAAAATGGAATTGATGTGAGTGATAGAGATAATGCAAAAGCATTAGCGAAGTGGAATGTGAATGGAATCTATATGCCAGATGCGATTTCACTTTATGAAAAAGATGGCATTCCGTATTTATTTACAGCCAATGAAGGAGATTCTCGTGAATATACTGCTTTTACAGAAATGAAAAGAGTATCGGCTTTATCACTTGATGCTACAGCTTTTCCTACGGCTTCGGCTTTACAAAAAGAAACAGCTTTGGGACGTTTGAACGTAACTACAACTTTAGGCGATAGTAATGGAGACGGAAAGTTTGAAGCGCTATATTCTCTAGGAGGTCGTTCATTTAGCGTTTGGAATGGGAACGATGGTTCAATGGTTTTTGATAGCAAAAACGAATTAGATGTGAAGGCAATTGCCGCCAATATTTATGATGATGCTCGTAGCGATGATAAAAGTGTAGAACCAGAAGGTATTACTGTAGGAATGGTCGGTTCTAAAAAAGTGGCTTTTGTTGGTTTAGAACGTGCAGATGCGGTAATGATTTATGACATCACAAATCCTAAAGTACCAGTTTTCTTACAAACGGTGACTTGTGGCGATGCTCCAGAAGGTATTTTGTTTATTCCTGCGAAAGATAGTCCTACTAAAAAGAGTCTTCTCGTAGTAAGTAGTGAAAACGATGGGCAAGTAAGGGTTTATGCTCCTAAAACCATTCAATAATACAAAAAGCCCAGAAAAGACTTATCTCTTCTGGGCTTTTTCATTTCTATCAAGTAGAAGTGATTAAACAATTTTCCAATCTCCTTCTGGTAAATATTCTACTAAGCCTTTTTCCGTTTTACCTACTGCAACACGACCCGATTTTAAGTATTCCAAAATCTCCCATGCCTTAATGTAGTTATAGAATTCAAGAATATCGTTCTCGGTACCATTTTTCTCAATAACGACATAGTCTAATCCCCAGTGAACCACTTTCGCATTCCAGTCGAGGTTGATTTCTTTGATATTGATAGGCGTGCCTCCAAGGGGAGTCGCTACTTTGAAAAGAGCGATTTCGTTAAACACGATTTCGTCATCAAGGTATCCAAAAACAGCTAATACGTCTACCACTTTACGGATTTGACGTACTAGTTTTTCGACAGCCTCACGAGAGTCGTGACGAATAACGATGGTGAAACGAGAAACACCTTGGCGTTCTGTTTCGCAAACCGTTAGTGATTCAATGTTTAATCTTCTACGAGTAAAGATAATGGTAATTCGGTTTAACAAACCGATGGTGTTGGTGGTAAAAACCGAAAGCGTGTATGTTGTTTCCATTAATTAGTTCAAATCAAATGTGATAACGATATTGTCAACGATAATGAATTAAGTAATACGTTATGAATCATTACTTTTAGTACAAGGATACTTCATGGAGTATACGATGGAACTAAAGTTATGTGGTTACTTTGTCAACTTTATGTAAAATTTCCTCCGACTGTATTTTGAATTTTTTGGACAGAATAATCGCAGGTTTTTCAATCAGTAAATAAAATAGATAAGATGCTCCTATTACTCCCCCGAGTACCAAAAAACGATAAATAATGAGGTAGGTAGGATTATGAATGTGGTTGATGAACAGTGGAATAATAAACACCGACACTGGCACATGAATCAGGTACATTGAAAATGAAATCTTACCTAAAAAATTTAATACCTTACTTTTGAACGTTGCCGCAAAAATAAAGACAACCGCAAAAATACTAGCATACAAAATTGGGTATGCCTCGGGTAGATGGAGTAGTTGGTCTTGCCAATATAGCGTAAGCAAGGCACAAATGACCATACTAATGAGCATTTCTGTTTGTTTGATTACACCAACACAAAATTGGAAAGCAAAAATACCAAGAATAAATATGGGTAAATTTGAATGTAATAGTAATCCTCCAACCCAAAAATAGTTTAATGCTAAAAATGGAATGTAAGAAAAATGACGAACAAAAATATTCTTATGTATTAGTAAAGGAAATACCAAACCGATGTATAAATAGAATTGAAGCTCAACAAACAAAGTCCAGTACGCATGGTTTATAAATTCTTTACCAAAGAAAACATTCAAATAACCGATATTTAACAGCACAGTGTTCCAATCTAATTCCACGGGTTGTCCTCTATGATACAACCAATTGCCTGCATATTTAAGGATTACGACTAAGGCTATAGATACCACGTAAGGAAGTTCTATCCGAACCATTCGTCTCCCCCAAAGTTGCATAAAATGCTGTATTTTATAGGCATTTTGGTACATCGAATAGGGGATGATAAACCCTGAAATAACAAAGAAAACATGGACTCCTAAATAACCATAATTGGATGCCATCACCAGCCAGTTATCGGCTGGAAGTGCATTTTTCTCGGAAAAGAAATGGACAAAAAAGACTGCCAGACATGCTAAACCTCGTAACATTTGTACAGAGGGAATTTGTCCATTTTGTACAACCCCATCCAATAGGCTTGTTTTCTTCATTATGAATTTAGATAACAGATTACAATGTCTATGTGAAAACGAGGACTGAAAGAGATAAAATGAAACCTCTCTCAGTCCATTCCTTATTCTAAAATTACGTTAGATACACTTGCTCCAGCAGGTACCATAGGGAATACGTTTTCTTCTTTCTCACAAATAATCTCCAATAAATAAGGAGTTTTTGAATCAAGAAGTGTGTCTAAGGAAGCCGAAAGCTCAGCTCTATCTTTCACCGTATGTCCTGCGATACCAAATCCTTTCGCAATGGTAATGAAATCTGGATTTTGTAACTCTACGAACGAATAACGGTTATCGAAGAACATTGATTGCCACTGACGTACCATTCCTAAGAAGTTGTTGTTTAGAATGATAATCTTGACAGGCAATTTGCTTTGAGCGATAGTTCCTAATTCCTGTAAAGTCATTTGGAAGCCTCCATCGCCAATAATAGCAACGACTTCACGGTCAGGAGCACCTACTTTTGCTCCAAAAGCAGCAGGTAAAGCAAAGCCCATTGTTCCTGCACCACCAGAAGTAATACTAGAGAATGGTTTTTTGAAACGGTAATAACGGTTGGCAATCATTTGGTGTTGTCCAACATCTGTTACGGTTACTGCTTCTCCTTTCGTTTTGTCCGAAAGCATGGTTACTGCCTCGCCCATTTTGATGGCATCACCGTCATGGAATAATACTTTCTTAGTGATTTTTTCGTATTCAATCGCATCACATTTAGCAAACTCTTCTCTCCATTCTGGATGCGAATTGTTGTTTACTAAAGGTAATAAGGCTTGCAATGCCATTTTGGCATCTCCAACCACAGGAGCATCTGCAATCACGTTTTTATTGATTTCAGCAGGGTCAATTTCAATGTGAACAACCTTCGCTTGTTTTGCATACTGGGTTAAATCGCCCGTAATACGGTCATCAAAACGCATACCAATCGCAATTAACACGTCGCATTCGTTTGTTAAGATGTTTGCTCCGTAGTTTCCGTGCATCCCTGGCCAACCTACATAACACGGGTGATCGGCATCGATAGCAGACATTCCTAAAAGCGTTGTTGCTACAGGAATTCCTGTTTTTTCCACAAAAGCCTTTAACTCATCTTGAGCATTAGCTAACAACACGCCATGACCTGCTAAAATATAAGGCTTCTTTGCCCCATTAATTAAGGCTGCAGCTGCTTCCACGTGTTTTTGTTTTGGTGTAATACGTGGGCGGTAGCTGATAATGTCTACATTCTTGTCATACTTAAACGGAATTGTCATCATATCCGTCTGAGCAGTACGAGTAATATCAATCAATACAGGGCCTGGACGACCAGATTCGGCGATATAAAAAGCCTTTGCCATTACAGCAGGAATTTCGTTGGCATCTACAACCTGATAATTCCATTTGGTAACAGGCATCGACATTCCGATGATATCACACTCTTGAAAAGCATCTGTTCCAAGTAAATTACCTTTTACCTGTCCAACAATACATACCATTGGTGTAGAGTCAAGCATCGCATCGGCGATAGGAGTCATTAAATTTGTTGCTCCCGGACCAGATGTTACCATAGCGACTCCTGCACGGTTTTGCATACGAGCATACCCTTGGGCAGCGTGTCCTGCACCTTGCTCGTGACGAACGAGAATATGTTTTAACTTATCTTGATAGTCATAAAGTGCATCGTAAGTCGGCATGATTGCCCCCCCTGGATAACCAAAGATGGTATCAACTCCTTGCTCAACTAATGATTGCATAATGGCCTGAGCTCCTGAAAGGAATTTTGCCTCTTGTGCTTCTGTTTGCGCTGCTGTCATGGATTGTGTTTGTGCTGCCATGCGTTTAATTATGTTGAATGTGTTTAAAAAGAGGAATTCTTCGCTCTTTTTATGGTGATTATAAATTTATCGCTTGTGGTTTTGTTTCTTGTGATAAAAGCCTTGCTGGTATGCTTGGCGATTTTGGAGTAAGTAGTGCAATGAGTAAGTTGATATTGATTTTTCTTGTAAAGGATTAATAACGAAGGTCTTTAATCCAATAGTTACAATTCAACCTCATCACTTAATGACTTTTACTTGGGAAATCGCCAAATCTTAGCTTGTATGACACGTTGCCACTCTTGTTCAAATGCCACTGGAGCCAATTGTACTCCTTGTGTTTTTTGGTAAAATATATGTTCACTTTGTAATAAAAGGGCTTTGTCTTCTTTTACGATAGGGGTCATTTTTAGATATGTTAAAAGACAAAAACCTATCGCAATCAGGCTACTCCCAGTCCCTATAAAGCGTTTAAATACTAAGGGTAATACTGTATTGGTAAGCATCAGATAAATCGTAATTAAACTGAGTGCTGAGGCAATTTTATACCTCGGAGTTGACATAACCGCTGCTAAATCTCGATGAATGGCAATCGTGCAAGCGGTTAAGAATAAAAAAGCAAAAAAAGCTACTAAGAAAAGTTGCACTCTTGCCGATACTGATTGAACTGCACCTTTTACAAAAGGTAAAATATGGATATTTAGTATAACGGCAAGTAATACCAAACTAAAACCTATCAGGGCAGGTAATATAGGATAAGTACTTACGCCACAAAAAGCTCCTAAATAACCAAACGCTCCATGAGCAATTTTTAGTAAATCAACCCCTTTACTTTCTTGTCCTACGGAAAGACCTTTCAGATAACTCACACAGGCAATCACCGTTAGCCCTGTCCATAGGATTGTTTTTTTTAGGTCTCCTTTTAAGAGGTAAATAATAATGCCAATGGGAAAAACTAAAATGCCATTTCCCGAAGTTAGAGCCGTGATACACGCAAGAATCGCTCCTATAATGAATGGCTTATCTAGCCAGTTTTTCTGTTGTGTTCCACTTAATACCCAAAATGTAAGTCCTGCTCCAAGCCAGATACCTAAGTTTTGAACAGAAGCCATGGCAAAAAACGTATTCTCAAAAAACTGCATTTGAAACAGTAAAAAGGGAACGGGTAAAAAATACCAAGTGACGTTCTGTGTTGTTTTAGATGCCTTAAAAAACAATATTACTAAGCCTATTAAGGCGAAATTTCCTGTTAAAATAACCCATTTTATGTTGACAAAGCCTTCGTTAAACAAGGCAAGGACAATAAAAACGAGTCGAGTTACGACGATTCGGTGTTCGTTATGAAATGAAAATAAATAATAACACCATTCGCTGAAACTGTTGGCTTTTTGAAGTGCCACCGATGTTAATAGCACCGCAAAGTCGTCAATTTGTGGACAATCCACCGAAAACCGTATAATCCAAGTGTAATAAAGTACTATCGGAATTAAGATGATAAAACTTGTTACACGAGTTGTATTGCGGTTTAACCATGTTAAAAGTTTCATTTCGTTAGAGGTTTTGTGTTATGAATCATGCTTTTTCACCTCCTTGAATGCCATAAAAAATGACCCACACTTTAAAGTCATCACTAAAGTTTTCAAAACGGTGTACTACGCCCGCAGGCACAAACAGTACATCTCCTGCTTGAAAAGGCGTACTCGTATCGCCATTGATAAAAGTCCCTTCTCCAGAAATGACCACATACAGTTCATCTTGCTGATGAGGGTTTTGTAAATCAACTTTTTGCGGAACATACAATTCAACAGACATTGAGCCATGCTTCATCATTTCAACGAATGGTTGATCCGATTGTGCGAGTCGTTCTAATGCTTGTTGAAGGCTTGTTTGCATGGTTTGTTAGATATTGCTCTTTTGTATTCAAAATTTCTTGTCTCATACAAGCTGTATGAGACAAGAAATCAATAGCTTATAAATCGGTTACACAACCTTGGCTTGCAGAGCTTACGTTTTTCACGTATTTGCGTAAAACACCTTGTTTGAATGGCGATTCGATTGGTTTCCATTCTTTACGACGTTCTGCCAATTCTTCGTCAGAAACGTGTAAGTGTAATACATTATTTACAGCATCAATCGTAATTAAGTCACCGTCTTTCACTAGACCAATAGTTCCGCCCATTTGAGCTTCTGGAGATACGTGACCTACTACAAAACCATGCGTACCACCCGAGAAACGTCCGTCGGTAATCATTGCAACTTTGTTACCCAAACCAGCACCCATTACTGCCGAAGTTGGCTTCAACATTTCTGGCATACCCGGTCCACCTTTTGGTCCTTCGTTACGGATAACTACTACTTGTCCTTCTACGATTTCACCTTTTGATAGAGCTTCGATTACCTCTTCTTCGCATTCACACACTTTAGCAACGCCTTCAAAACGCTCGCCTTCTTTTCCTGTGATTTTTGCCACAGCACCGTCTGTTGCCAAGTTACCATACAAAATTTGTAAGTGTCCTGTCGCTTTGATAGGTGTTGATAATGGTACGATGATTTTTTGAGCATCGAAATCTAATGCAGGAACTTCTGCTAGGTTTTCAGCAACTGTTTTACCCGTAATGGTCATACAATCGCCGTGTAATAAACCTTCTTGTAATAAATATTTCATTACCGCAGGAACACCACCAATTGCCAACATATCTTCCATATAGTATTTACCAGATGGTTTTAAGTCAGCGATTAAAGGCGTGCGGTCAGAGATTGCTTGAATATCTCGTAGAGTGAAGTCCACTTCAGCAGCACGAGCGATAGCCAAATAGTGTAATACAGCGTTGGTAGAACCACCCATTGCCATTACGACTGTCATTGCATTTTCAAATGCTTTGCGAGTCATGATGTCACGAGGTAGGATATTTTTCTCCAACATATTTTTCATGGCCGCACCAATTGCCAAACATTCTGCTTTTTTACCTTCGTGTGTTGCTGGATAAGACGAAGAGTTAGGTAACGTTAACCCCATTGCTTCCATCGACGAAGCCATGGTATTTGCTGTGTACATACCGCCACAAGCACCTGCTCCTGGAATGGCATTTTTGATTACGCCTTCGTAATCTTCGTCAGAAATATTTCCTGCGAATTTTTTACCTAATGCTTCAAAAGCGGAAACGATGTCTAATTTTTGACCTTTATATTCTCCCGAACGGATTGTTCCACCATAAACTAACATAGCAGGGCGGTTCAAACGAGCGATTGCCATCATGGCACCAGGCATATTTTTATCACAACCTACTACGGCAATTACTCCGTCGTACCATTGAGCTCCCACAACGTTTTCAATTGAGTCGGCAATTAAATCACGAGAAGGTAATGAGTAAGACATCCCGTTATTTCCGTTGGTCATCCCGTCAGATACACCGATTGTATGGAAAATTAAACCCACCATGCCGTTTTCTTGGATTCCCTTTTTTACATGCACCGAAAGTCCATTTAAGTGCATATTACAAGTATTTCCTTCGTATCCTGTACTTGCAATTCCGATTTGAGCTTTTTGCATATCTTCGGTAGTAAGACCAATTCCGTATAGCATAGCTTTTGCGGCAGGGTTCGTAACTTCTTGCGTTAGGGTACGGCTGAATTTGTTTAATTCTTGTGACATAGTTTTGATGATTTTATTTCGGATATTTTATGTTTAAAAATTATATTTTACCAAGAAATATTAGCTATTTCTAAGATGCTAAATACGTAAATGCAAAAAAGACCTTTCTCTGTTTAGTGAGCAAGGTCTTCTTGAATATCTATAATACAAGCCTATCTCACACCCGATTAGGAATGAGAAGAAGGACTAAATTTACAATTGAAGTGTTGTTTAACATGCTGATTATAAGCGAAAATTCGCTATCGTTTTATTCATTGCTTTACAAATATACAGATGTTAATTTTTTAATTCCAAGATTTTTCCAAATAAAATTTTAGTAATAACTACTTATGCCAATTATTATTTTGGGTAAAAAGCAGTAGATTCAGTTGATTATTCTCAAAATTGGATAATTACAAGTGAAATCTTCTGAATCAATAGGCATTTTTGAAATATTATTTTTATTTAAAAAATGCCATATTTTCATTTAGCGAAATTTCGCTAAATGAAAATATGGCATTTTGAGTAATGTATTACAGGTAATAGCCTTGAAATAAAGGGGTTTAGGCTTCTTCTTTCTCGCCTACTTGCTGTCTCCACATCGCATAATACAAGCCTTTTTGACTCAATAAATCTTGATGCGAACCATTTTCTACTACCTTCCCTTTTTCCAAAACAAAGATGTTATCGGCGTGCATGATGGTGCTTAATCGGTGAGCAATCAAAATCGTAAGGTGTTCGTTGCCTTCTTCTGATACTTTACGAATCGTTTCTGAAATTTCTTCCTCAGTTAATGAATCTAAGGCAGAAGTTGCCTCGTCAAACACCAATAAATTCGGATTACGTAACAAGGCTCTAGCAATACTCAAACGTTGCTTTTCTCCTCCCGAAACTTTCACGCCTCCTTCTCCAATAAGGGTATCCAAGCCATTTTCTGCACGGTCAAGTAGAGTCTGACAAGCGGCTTTTTGAAGTACTTCCAAACACTGAGCATCGGTTGCCGTAGGGTTAACAAACAATAAATTCTCCCGAATGCTACCCGAAAAGAGTTGAGTATCTTGTGTAACAAAACCAATTTTTTCTCGAAGTTGGTCAAAGTCAATTTCATCGCCACGGTGTCCGTTGTATAAAATTTGTCCCTCTTGAGGCTTATAGAGTCCGACTAATAGTTTCACCATCGTACTTTTCCCCGAACCCGAAGGTCCAACAAAAGCAATGGTTTCGCCTTTTTTCATTTCAAAAGAAACATGACGAAGGGCATTCTTTGTAGCCGATTGATGGCGGAAAACGACGTTTTCAAAACGAAGGGTATCAATGCTGGTTACTTTATACGGATTGGCTGGTTTTACTTCTACAGGAATCGCAAAAATAGCTTCATAATTTTGAAGTGACACCTGTGCTTCTCGGTAGGCATTGATTACGTTACCCATTTCTTGGAGTGGCCCAAAAATAAAGAACGAATAAATGTTTAACGAGAAAAATTGTCCGACCGTGATTTCTCCGTTATAAATCAACAACAACATTACAAAGCTCAAGACCACTCGCAAAAGGTTGACACTCGTTCCTTGAATAAACATCATGCTACGAACATAGCGTACTTTTTTGAGTTCTAAACCTAAAATTTTGTCCGT
>JALRIJ010000469.1 GCA_023255485.1 Flectobacillus sp. | reverse complement strand
ATCGGAAGGCTATAAACGTTTTTTTAGCAAATTAGGAACTAGTCAAGAGCGAATATTTGTGACAGGAATGCCTAATTTCGATAACTGCGAACGCTTTTTGGATAATGCCTTAACAGACAAAAATTATGTATTAGTTGCTACGTCCGATATTCGTGAGTGCTTTAGACAAGACGATCGTCCTGCTTTTATTAAACACTGTGTCGAAATCGCTGCGGGTCGTCAATTGATTTTTAAATTACATCCCAACGAAATTGTAGATAGAGCCATTGCCGAAATCAAAGAACACGCACCCGAAAATACGCTGATTTATACTGCTGGTAATATCAACGAAATGATAGCCAACTGCGATGAGTTAATTACGCAGTTTTCAACGGTAGTGTATGTCGGTATTGCTTTAGGGAAAAAAGTGCATTCGTATTTTGATGTTGCAGAATTACACCGCTTAGCTCCCATTCAGAACGGAGGAAAATCGGCCAAAAACATTGCTCAGATTTGTAGAGATTTTGTTGAATTCAAGGGCAAAAAAGAAGAGTTTGCTCCCAATTATACCATAAACGCTCAAACAGAAGATAGCCTTGTCATTGCATAAAAAAGTAGAAAAGCAGATTACGCTAGTCGTACAAGCCCGAGTTGGCTCTAGCCGTTTGCCGGGGAAAACCTTGCTGCCAATACTCGGAGAAACCTTACTTTATCGTATGGTTGAACGCCTACAACAAGTTAAGCGTATAGTTAGTATCGTTATTGCTACTTCCACGAATGTAGAAGATGATAGTATCGAAAGGCTCTGTAAAGAAAAAGGCTGGGATTGTTATCGTGGAAGTTTAAACGACTTGTTAGACCGCCATTGGCAAGTTGCAGCCCTAACCGAAGCGGATATTATCTTGAAAATACCGTCAGATTGTCCATTAATCGACCCTAAAGTAATTGATAAAGTACTTGATTATTATATCGAAAATGAAGGGGCTTTTGATTACGTAAGTAACCTGCATCCTGCTACCTATCCAGATGGAAATGACGTAGAAGTTATGTCGATGGCCTGTTTGACAAAAGCGTGGGAAGAGGCCGTGAAACCAATGGAACTGGAGCATACAACACCTTATATTTGGGAAAACCCCAATAAGTTTTGTATCGGAAACGTAGAGTGGGAAACAGGATTAAATTATTCAATGTCACATCGTTTTACTATTGATTATTATGAAGACTACCAATTTATTAAGCGGGTTTTTGAGGAGCTTTATCCTGTCAAACCTCAATTCGATTTACAAGATATTTTAGATTTATTAGACGAACAACCAGCTATATACGACCTCAACAAAGCGTATGCAGGAGTTAACTGGTATCGTCATCATCTCAAGGAACTCAAAACGGTGGATGAGTCTATGACCGTAGTAAAATAATAGGGGTGAGTGAAGAGTTAATGGGTGACCATCGCTCGGATAAAGTTAAATGCAGATGTTTGATTTTTACTAAATAGTAAAAGTCAAAATGCTTTAAACATTAAACCCTATACTTTTTAAACGCCCTCTCAACATCCAATATTTTTAATAGCGTAATGAACGAAATTAAGCTTAAATCATTACAGGCTACGGCATTAAATGTCCGTGAGCATATTATCCGTATGTCCACTGATGGCGGATGTTTCGTCGGGGCATCCTTGTCAGCAGCCGATATCATTGTCTATCTGTATTCAGAATTTTTGAACGTACACGCTCAAAATTTAGACGACC
>JALRIJ010000468.1 GCA_023255485.1 Flectobacillus sp. | reverse complement strand
GACTTTGCCAAATTGCCAATAAAGCCTAATAAAGGCTGATGTAATTCGGACAAATTTGCATTTTCAACAAGCCAATAATTTTCTTCTAAATTGATATTGGTTGTATAATTACTGCTCCACGGCGGACGAATGTAGTGATTCCAAATACCTTGTAAATTAGCAGGAACTTTAGGTGTTCTGGAAGAAGAAATAAGCAAGTAACGACCAAATTGAAAGTATAAAATTTCCAAGTTTTTGTCTTCCTTACCTGTTGCATAACGTTTTAAACGCTCGTCTGTTGGCAATTCGTCAGCGGTAGATTTGCCTAGATTTAACGACACTCGGTTAAAGAAATGTTGATAGTCTGCGATATGAGCTTTTTTGATTACTTCATAGTTTTTAGTCAACGCTTTGTTCAGCAATTGGCTTGCCAATGCCTGATCATTCGCTCCTTGAGTAACAGGATTTTTATCGAATCCGTTAAAGCTCGTCGCAATAGAAACATACAAATACGCTTCCGACGCATTGCTTAATGTCAAAGAAGTATCCGTTTGTGTTACTTGTCCATCTGTATTTTTTATCGAAAATAGGGTTGTAAAATGAATCCCTCTTTTCTCATCAAAACGAACGGCATTCGGCATATTCCCTCGATAACTTGGCTCTGCATGGTAAGGAGCATACCCTCTTACTTTCAAGTATTTACCTTCTTTACTAAGAGCATATTTCAGTAAACTAGAAAAGCCTAGATGTAGGTTTAAAGCTCCTTTTTTACTAGCCTTTAGCTTGACAAGCATCACCTTATCGGGATGTGACACCAAATATTCACGAGTATAAGTTACCCCATCTACGTCATAACGAAGGCTAGAAATAGCGTTGTTAATATCCAGTTCACGGTAATAATTAGAGGGCTTACCTTGGTGTTTGAAGTTTAAAAATAGCGTTCCCAGTGGTGCATAGGATTCTGAGAATTTACCTTGCAGCTTTTTATTCAGTTCTTCTGCCAAACGATAATTGCCATTTTTAAGTGCTTCACGAATGGCAGGAAGGTTTTTGTAGGCATCTGGATTGATATTAGGATTTACAGGTTCGCCTGCCCAAAGCGTTGCATCGTTCAAATAAATTTTGTCAGAATTTACCCCTCCGTGAACGGTTGCTCCTTGCTGACCATTACCGAGAACAAGTGTTTCTTCAAAAAAAGTAGCAGGCTGTTTGTACCACAACTTATGGTCTGACTGGGCGAAAAGTACGTTACCACAGAGGCAAAGCACCGATAGTTTCATGTAAAATGAGAGTGACTTCATAAAATAATTATGCTATTAATTTGGGATAAACAAAAATAGAAAACCCTTATAGGAGCTCTACACGCTACTATAAGGGTTTAAACTTATAAAAATACTATTCGTCATCCTTTTTAATACGAATAGCCACGAATCTCGATGTTATTTTCTTTTAAGGTTTTTTGAATGATTTCAGCAAATTCAACCGCATGTTCGCCATCGCCATGAAGACAAATCGTATCCGCAACAATTGGAATAATTTTACCATCCACCGCCTTCACCTGCTTTTGCAGAATCATTGCCAAAGCCTGTTTTTTCACCTCTTCATTATCATGCAAGAGTGCGTTAGGCTGTGTTCTTGGCGTAAGCGTTCCATTGGGTTGGTAACTTCTATCGGCAAATACTTCCTGATAACAACGAACTCCTTGCTCTTTTGCTACCTGCACCATCGGACTGCCACTGAGAGCAAACAACAATAGCTCTTTTTT
>JALRIJ010000467.1 GCA_023255485.1 Flectobacillus sp. | reverse complement strand
TTGGTGATAGTGTTGATATAGGGAAAATGAACGGTAGAAATAGTAAAAATAAAGTGCTATTTCTACCGTCAATTCAAGGTAATATACATGAAATCGATTGTGAAAATGTTCTTGCCAAGCGGCTACAAATTCGTGTCCCATCGAATAAATACCAACGTGGTAGCAGGTGTGTATAAGAAAAGGGATAAAATGGTACAGGTCTTTTTTCTTAAAACGGAATTGGGTATCAATCTGGCTTTTGAAATAAAAATAACACAGCGGAGGAAAAGCATAGCCAAAGTTGCGTGGAAAGAAATCCAACTCTTGCCATAGGATTTCGATGCCCGAAAAGCCCAACATATATTCCCAAATACTAAACCCCATTCCGATGATAATGAGTCCTAACAAGAAATCGGAAAGACGAGCATTTTGCCGACCACGATTCCAGAAAAGTAAGCCATATATCCAGCTTTGAATAAAACCAAACCAAAGTGGAGTGGAATAAAGATTTAGTAAAATTTTCATTAGGTAAGTTGATTTTTAGCGATAAGATGATCAAGTCCAAAA
The DNA here is from genome assembly GCA_023255485.1 of Flectobacillus sp. GTDB lineage: Bacteria > Bacteroidota > Bacteroidia > Cytophagales > Spirosomataceae > JALRIJ01. The sequence goes on along the minus strand of JALRIJ010000467.1, from coordinate 1,203 downwards.
CGACCAGAACCCATTACAATAGCGTAAAGTGAAATCCATAAGAAGCCCATTGCAGGGAGCATTTCCCATACTTCTCCCCCCCATTTTTGGAAGAAGATAGCAACTAGCATGGTACAGGCTACCGTGAAACCAGCGATTCTTGTTCCTAAGCCTAGCACCAGTAAAGCCCCTCCGAAAGTTTCGGCTAAGACTGCTGCCCAAGCAAAGAAAGCAGGAAAACTTGCGAATAGTCCTCCAAATTTAGCAACATCTTGAATAAACCAAGCAGGACAAGGGAATTTACTTCCTCCAAAATTGATGGCTAAAAAATAACACCCAACGATACGTGGCAATGCCAAAAGTAGGTCTGAGTACCAAGTTGCTGTATAAACAGGGGTAATGATTTTTGAAAATAACGTTTTCATGGTCTTAAAATGTTAACTGGTGAAAATCAGGATTGTTTAATGCTGAAGAATAATTAAAGTGTTAGTGTGGTATTTACATTTGACTAGTTAAGGGTCAGTAGGAGTTTTTCGGTGAACGTTGTTTCATTACTCCAAAACATATCACTACACTGATAGACCTTTGTTCCGATGGGTAGTCTTAATGTTTGAGAGGTACTATACTTGCTCATTGAAATAGAAAAACCTGTTTGAGATTTACGGGTTTCCCAAGGTAATTGATAACGGACGTGTAATTTGTGAGGAAAAAAAGAAGAACTCTTGATTTGAACCGTGATTAATTTGAGTCCTTTTTCTGCTGCCAATTGTTCGATACTTGGATTTTTTTTCTGTTGTTGAGCAGCAACCTTGGCTTCATTCGCTTCGTCATTGCTTACTTGTTGTAGTTCTTCGGCACTTACGGGATATTGTTGGGTTACAGAAAAAGCTTTACCTGCATCTTTTTCTGTAATGTAGGCAAATAGCACTTGCTTATTACCCTCGATAAGATAAACTCGTACAGGTGTGGGTAGAGACACCGCATGTGAGCTTAATCCGTTTAGTTGATAACCATAACCACTTGTTTTGTGTGAAACGGGATTGTAGCTCTTAAAAGAAATGTGTTTGCTGCTCAGTGAGCTATTACTAATGGTAAAACTTACCTCTTGGGACGCTGTTTGTGCGTATAAAAAGTGGCTAAAAAATAGACTTAAAGTCATTGTAAGTTTAGTAATTTGGTAAAAGTGAGTGCTTGAAAAAAGACGTTGCGTTTTCATGTGTTGAA
>JALRIJ010000466.1 GCA_023255485.1 Flectobacillus sp. | reverse complement strand
GATAGGTAACAATGAGTAAACCTTTGTCTTTTTCGGTATTGAGTTTGTTCAATACTTCGGCACGCATCAAGACATTCGCATTATCAATTTCTTGGTATTGATACGCTCGTTTATACGACATCGGAAAAGATAAAACGTGTTCATCTCCTACCAAGTTTTGTAAATCATTGATAAAATAAGCCGCTTCTTCTCGGTCAGAAACCACCAATAAATGATGTTGTGAAGGATTGCGGAGGTGAATGGCGGAAACCAATACAGCATCCAAACTACCCACTAATCCCTTGATTTGGATGTGTGGATTGTCCGTAGGATTCTTCATTTGCTCTGCAATGGACTGCACAATACTGTCTTCACGATAGAGCGTAAGAAATTCTTTAACAAGCATGGGGTCTTTGAGTATCTAAACAACAATAGCCATGAATCGCTTTTTATCAAAACAACTCACGGCAACATTTACATACAAAAATAACGCAAAATGTGGATAAATAGTTTTGACACGCTCATTTGTTCGTTTATAGCTGAAGAGTGATTTATGGATAGTTATAAAGAAAGGGCATTCCACGAATGAAATGCCCTTTCTACTAAAAACCATTAGTTAATAATTACTTTAAAGGTTTTGATAGTTTAATAAAATAAATGCGGTTGCGGTCAATCGCATTGGTGGATGGCAAAATTTTAGCACTATATGTTCCCGTACCAGTAATCCCAAAATCGTCGTCATTTGAGATAGCTATGGTTGTGGCATTAATAACCGCAATCCCTTCCGCTTTATCGTGTGGATAAATGGTAGTTAAGTCATTTGCTAGGTCAACAACCAAGGTTTTTGTTACAGGAGTGATTCCATTAGCTTGTAAATCTGCTGCGGTTTTAAGTTCTTCAATGGTTTTTCCATTGTAAAGTTTACCCCCAACAGCGTCTGTAGCATCAGAGATGTCTGTTGCTGTTGCTAGGTCAATTTTATAAATTTTCTTAACCACAGTACTTTTGTTGCTTGCACTGGCATACTCACCGTCTCGTTCTAACACCAAAAAGGTAGTATTCGTAATGGCTGTAATTTCGCTTATTGCCTGTAATTTAGCATTATCAATTAGATAAACGTATTGTTTGGTAGCACCCGTAGCAATGTCAAAAGTTAGAATACGAGTTACCAACGACCCCGAAATTGCAGCGGAAGAAGGGTTATAAAGAGGAAATTGCATAATTCCTACCAATGTTTTTCCATCGGGTGTAATGGTTAAGCCTTCCATTCCTCGGTTGGGGCGACGACGAGCAAAAACCGCAGGGATTTTTCTGCCACCTTTACCTGAACCAAAAGGGTTAATACGTTCAAGCGTCTTTCCGTTTGCATCAACGTGAAGGATATGAGGTCCATATTCGTCACTAATCCAAAAAGAGCCATCTGGTGCTATTGCCAAGCCTTCAGAATCGATTCCATCTGCACTGTTCGCTAAGGTAGTACCGTTCAAATCGAGTGCTATTTCACCAGTAGATCCCAAATTTGCAGGATTAGGTAAACCTGTAAGTTTGACATTATTCTCGTTTTGCAGCTCAATGTCTTTCTCTAAAACTAGTTGATTATCGACCAGACGAAACTTTCCGATTTTAGGAACAAAACCAGGTTGTGCAAATACTTTTGAGTTAGTAATTGTTCCATCAATATTAGGCCCTCTATCTGTAAGTAAGTAAAATACAGCGGGGTCGTTCGGGTCTTGTACTACCGCAGAACCATAACCGCCATTATATACTTTCACACCATT
>JALRIJ010000465.1 GCA_023255485.1 Flectobacillus sp. | reverse complement strand
CAACAAGCGAGAGGATATGCAAACAGAAAAACAAAACGTATTAAAATTTAGTATAACGCAAATGAGCAAGTATTGGTATATCGGTATGTTGTGCTTGGGTTTGGTAGCCTGTAAACAAACAGAGCCAGCCCCATTGTCCCCCAAGGCGGCACTCAGCTTTAAGCTAGATGGGCAAAGCGTCACCCTAGATAGCCTTTGGGTAAAAGAAACCTATACCCTTGGCAACACCAAAATCTTTTATTTGGTTGCCCAACGCTATGATAAACAAACCCTTAGCCAAGAGTTAAGAATTGTTTTACCCGCTTTTAAAAGCTACGTCTGTGGTAGGTGTCCACACCGCACCACTTCATGCGTAAGCAAGGCGTAGAAGATTATCGCCAAAAATTGCTGTCGCACGAAGGCTGGTCGGGAGACTCAGCCACGGGACACCGAGGGTTACCAGCCAAGGAGAAGGAGTGGTTTTGCATTACAAATAAAATTAACCGCTGACAGCGGTCAACGACCCTGTCAGCGGTTGAGACCAAAACCTCTAGTTCTTCAAAATCTCAAATTCTACCCTACGGTTGATTGCTTGATTTTCGGGCGTGTCGTTAGTTACTTTCGGACGAGTTTTTCCGTAACCTTTCGCCGTGATGCGTTCGCTTGGTACGCCTTGGCTGAGTAAGTAGTTTCTTACAACATCGGCACGTTCTTGCGATAAGCGATTATTCACTTCGTCTGAACCTACGTTATCGGTATGTCCGCTGATTTCAGTGATGATTTTAGTATTTTTCTTGAAGAATTCAGCCAAACGATTTAACTCTGGATACGATTCTGATTTAAGAGCTGCTTTACCAAATTCAAAGAAGATGTTGTTCATCTCCACTTTCGTACCTACTTCTACAATTTTAACAGTTAAGTCTTTGCCTTCTACCTCTAAATATTTTCCAGAAAGTTTACTTAAATCTATGTTTTGAGATGTTCCCACATAGCCATCTACTTGCGTGGAAATACCATAGTTACGTCCATAAGGCAAGACAATTTTGTAAATCCCCGTTTTGGGATCAGGTTGTGCTTGTCCGAGTTCTTTTCCTGTGCTTAAATCCTCATAAATCACTTTGGCATTGGCAGGTACTTTGCCTGTTTTGGCATCAATGACTTTTCCAGAAACCAATACTACCGCATCTGCTTTGGTTGGGTCGCTGTTTGTTTTTGTCTTGGTATCCGTTTTCGCTACATCGCCCCCAGCAATAGCTGTTGGCTCGCTAGGCGTTACAGGTTGGTTTAGTTTTAAACGGAAAATATCCTTTTTCCCTAGTGAATTTTTTCCCGAAACAAAATACGCATAGTCTCCCGCTGCCGAAATCGTGTAATAAGCATCGTATTCTTCGGTATTGATAGGTTCACCAATATTGATAGGCTCTGTCCAATGAATCCATGTATTGTCTTTTCGCTTACTCACATAAATATCGTTAGAACCCTTCCCTCCTTCTCGATTACTAGAGAAGTAAAGCGTTTTGCCATCGGGTGCTAAAAAGGGCGTTGTTTCGGTAAAATCGGTGTTGAGGTCATCACCTAGATTCATTGGTTCAGACCATGTTCCGTCTTTATCCAAAAATGAGGCGTAAATATCATCATCACCTAAAAGTGCTTGAGGATTTTTTACTTTCTTCTTTTTCTTGGGGAGTTCATCTTCAGAACTTTGTTTATGCAAAAGAGAGATTTTGCTCTCTGAATTAAATTATCGTTTTGGCCAAGTTCACCATTTGCATTTGTGCCCCAAATTT
>JALRIJ010000464.1 GCA_023255485.1 Flectobacillus sp. | reverse complement strand
ATATACCATGCGAAAAAATAGTAAAGTGGCTCGTCCAAAGGTAGATGGACAAAATCCTGTGGACGAATTACAGTACGCAAAGAATCCCAATATCCGTATTTTTTTAGTGAATCGTAAAGAACTGATAAAGCCAGATTCATTGCATCGAGGATGGAGTGTTGCCAAAGATTCTGCTTTGCGTTCGTTCTCGGCAGCGGCGTATTTTTTTGCGAAAGAAATACATCAGCAAACGAACGTACCCATAGGTATGATTTCATCGGCAATTCCTGGTAGTAGAATTGAACCGTGGATTTCGGAAGAAGCCTTTGCTGAATCGCCTGATTTTAAAGGAAAAAAAGTAGAAGGTGAACCCGCTAAATTCTATAATCCGATGATTCGCCCTTTAGAGCCTTTAACCATGCGTGGCTTTCTTTGGTATCAAGGAGAAAGTAACTGTTTCTTGAAAGATTCTATTCAATATACCCAAAAACTTTCAACGCTTATTACCAGTTGGAGAAAGGCTTGGAAGGATACAAAAATGCCTTTTTACTACGTGCAGCTTGTCCCGTATAAGTATTCGATTACAAAAGGAAAAGTGGTATTGGATACAGCAACCCTACCAACTTTTTGGGAAGCTCAAGAAAAGGTAACGGATAAAGTAGCTCATACCGATTTTATCACAACAACCGACTTAGTGGATACGTTGACCAATATTCATCCTGCCTTTAAGTGGGAAATTGGTCGTCGTTTGGCTCTGTTAGCCTTAAAGAACGATTATGGTAAGAAAGCTTTGGTAAGTCGAGGGCCACTTTTTAAAAAAATGAAAGTCATTGGAAATGAAGCAATTATTAGCTTTGATACGCAGGGAAGTCATCTTATAAGCAAAGATGGAAAAGCCCTAAACTTTTTTGAAGTTGCTGGAAAAGACGGTCGCTATGTCGCTGCAAATGCTCAAATTGTAGCGGGTAATCAAGTACGAGTTTCTGCTCCTTCTGTCGAAAAACCTGTCTCTGTTCGTTTTGCTTGGACAGAAATCGCAGAGCCTAATTTGTTTAATAAAGAAGGTTTACCTGCAAGACCATTTAGAAATTAAGTTATTCATTCCATTTAGCAGGCGACTTCAATCGTCTGTTAAATGGAATGAACGCTATAAAATTACCCGATTGAAACATGATAAAATATGTAAGAGCATTCGTTTTTCTTTTCTTCTCTTTTACGCTCTCCGCTCAAGAAACACACAAAGTTTACTTGTCAGGCACAGGGAACGACCAAACCGTTAACTGGGATTTTTTCTGTACCGCAGGACAAAATTCGGGTAAATGGACTACTATTCCTGTTCCTTCTAATTGGGAGTTACAAGGGTTTGGTAAGTACAATTACGGATGGGCAAAAGATAGTTTACGAGGAAAAGAACAGGGGCTGTACAAGCACCATTTTAGCGTTCCAAGTCACTGGACAAATAAGGTAATTAACCTTGTCTTTGAAGGAGTAATGACCGATGCTGAGGTGAAAGTAAATGGAGTACTTGCAGGAGAAGTTCATCAGGGAGCTTACTATGCTTTCAAGTATGACATTTCTAAACTCGTGAAGTTTGATACAGATAATCTTTTGGAAGTAACAGTAAGTAAACATTCTCAAAACCAGTCGGTTAACGAAGCAGAAAGAAAGGGTGACTTCTGGATTTTTGGAGGAATTTTCAGACCTGTTTATTTGGAAGTTTTACCACAACAACACATTGAACACGTAGCCATTGATGCCAAAGTAACGGGCGAGCTCAAGGCAGATCGGAA
>JALRIJ010000463.1 GCA_023255485.1 Flectobacillus sp. | reverse complement strand
ATTTAAAATCTTCGGCAATTCTTCCATCAAAGACCAAGCCTTTATCAGGGTTTTCCTCGTCCAAAAATCGAACTGCATCTCCTGTTCTGTAATAACCCTCTTCATCAAAAGCCTTTTGCGTTGCTTCCTCATTTCTCCAATACCCTTTGGTCACGTTGGGAGCTTTGTAACGAATTTCAAGTTTATCGCCATCGGGAACTAGTTTTACGTCCATTCCTGCAACAGGCACGCCCAATAAACCCGAAAAAGAACCTTCCCAATTGGCAAAAAGAGCAGAAGGCCCCGATTCCGTACAACCTAAACCTGTGATAATAGGCACATTACGCCCAATCGTTTCCATGGCTAGTTCTTCTAAGCGATTCCATATTGGTTGAGCTAAACTAGCTCCTGCATAAAAAAACATGGTTAAGTTTTTGAAGAACGTTTCTCTTAAAGCAGGTTCTTTTTCTAAATAAGACACCAACATTTCAAAGCCTTTAGGCACATTAAAATAAGCCGTTGGAGAAATTTCTCGCAGATTTTGTACCGTCACTTCAATGCCTTTAGAAGTAGGTTTACCATCGTCGATATAAAAAGTTCCTCCGTTATAAAGCACTAAGCCAATGTTATGATTTCCTCCAAAGGTATGATTCCACGGTAACCAATCCACAAAAACAGGTGGTGTACTTGCCATGAATGGAAAAGCTTGTGTGATTTGCTGTAAATTAACGCACCACATCCGATGGGTATTGATAACCCCTTTCGGTAAGCCTGTTGACCCAGAAGTAAATAGAATTTTAGCCACCGTTTCACCCGTAACTGCTTGATGAGCAAGAGTTACTTCATCCGTTGGTTCTGTCGCTAACAAGGCATCGAAAGACTGGTCAAACGTTCCTTCTACCGTAATAATGATAGCCTCTGGATAAAGCGACTTTGCGAACGTTAACGCCTTTTCATACTGACGAGCATCCTGAGCAAAAATGACTTTTGGAGTCATTAAATCCAAACAATGTTTGAGTTTTCCAAAATCATCCGACACCAACGAATAAGGCGACGAAATGGGCGTATAAGGAATGCCAATATGTAAGGCTGCCAAGGATAACAAGGCGTGTTCAAGGCTATTTTCTGAAAGAATGGCAATACTCTCTCCCGCTTCAAAGCCCATATTTAACAATGACTGAGCAATGGATTCTACTTGCTGTAAGGTGTTTCCATAAGAAAGTTCTTGCCAATTTCCCTGCGTATCTCTTCTAGCAAGAAAAGTTTTATCAGCCTGTTTATCAGCCCAATAGCTTAATTTATCCGTTATTCGCTCAGGATATTCGGCTAATGCTTGTTTATTTTTAACATGGATATTCCCATTAGGTAGCACGCTTTTTAGCGTAGCTGTTGGGCCAAATGTGCTGGTTGTGTGCATGGTTTCTATCCTATTCATTGACCAACTTTCTTTGCTTTTCCTTCCAAAAACTCATTGAGTGCTTTCTTTGCTTCGGGAGCATCTTGTGCGATGGCAGCCGTTAAACTTTCCATTAACAAGCCTTGCTCTTGTGGAGCATCCACAATACGAGGCAACACGTGCATAAGAGCATAATTTGTCATCGGAGCATTACTTGCAATGCGTTTTGCCAATTCAAGAGCCTTCGTAACTCCTTCGTTTTCTTCTACCAAATACTGAGCAAAACCTACTCGTTCGCCTTCTTCGGCATAATAGACTCTCCCCGTCATCATCATATCGGTCATACGAGCCATGCCAATCAATTTAGGTAAACGCACCGACGCACCACCACCTACAAAAATGCCT
>JALRIJ010000462.1 GCA_023255485.1 Flectobacillus sp. | reverse complement strand
TTTCACGAACGGCTGTCGATACAATTTTTAGTAATTCAAAATCACCATTGTCAATCGATAACAGTAAGCCTTTTGACAATAGATAATCTCCAACTAATACGGCAATTTTGTTTTTCCAGAGGGCATTTACCGAAAAGAATCCTCTACGATAATTAGAATCGTCCACCACGTCATCGTGTACGAGTGTTGCAGTATGTAGGAGCTCGATGAGGGCAGCACCTCGGTGCGTTTTCTCATTAATTTCTGCGAATAGACCAGCCGATAAAAAAACAAACATCGGGCGGAGTTGTTTTCCTTTACGTTGTACTATGTAGTTCATGATGGTATCCAAAAGCATTACTTTGGTTTTCATGAACTGACGAAATTTTCCTTCAAATGCTGCCATTTCGTTAGAAATGGGAGCTTGTATTTCTTTGATAGATAAAGACATTGACTTGTTGTTGTAGTGGACCACTGTTGGTCTGTAATGGTCAAAACAGAACGCTCCACAAATTTGTTTGCAAATTACATTTTTTGTCTAAAATTTGGGTAAATTACTGCTAATTAATCTGAACTTTGTTTTTCATCAACACGGAAAACCTTAAATTCTAACGACTAATTTCAACGATGAGTAAAATTTTAGTTTTAGCAGGCGGTTCTGTTAAAGGTGCCTATCAAGTGGGAGTCATAAGGGCAGTCATGGAAGCAGGGTTTCGTCCTGATGCTATTTATGGCATATCGGCAGGAGCGATGAACGCCACTTATTTAGTCAACCAATTAGGAATTCAAGAATTAGGACATGAGGCACTAAATTTTGAAAAAGCCGCTCGTGATTTATGCGATTTCTGGGCAAATAATATCCGTAATCCCGAATGCCTTGCTCTTCGTCGAGGTACGTATGATTTGGGGTTAAGTGCTATCCGTAAGAATTTTGAAGGCTTACTGGACCCTACTCCGCTACGAGAAATACTTGATAATACCATTTTTACCCGCAATTTGAATGCTTCTTCAGTGGGACTCAAAGTGGGAGCGGTGGACATTATTAACGGAAGTATCGTTTATGCAGACCCCACCTACGAACACTTTTTGGATTATGTGATGGCTTCTTCGGCTATTCCTGTATTGATGCCAACCGTTAATATTGGAGGCTATAAGAAAATGGCATTTCAAGACGGGGGTATTCGAGATGTGGCACCTCTCAATAAGGCAATTCGAGATGGTGGTACGGAAGTGCTTTGTATTGCTTGTCATACCCGTGAGATTTCAGGAGGATATTTTCCTTATGGGAATCTCTTAGCATTGGTTGATCGGGTGATGGATATTGCGGTACATGAGTCCTTAAACTCGGATATTGATTGGGCTATCTTTCGGAATGAGTGTTTGCCCGAAGATGGCTCGCCAGCAAAAGAAGGCGTTTTGAAAGGTGAAAAACGAATCAAGTTAAAGATTATTCGACCTAACCATTCGTTGCATATTGATATGCAAGAGTTTGATGAAGAAGATATTAGTTATTTGATGCTACAGGGATACGAACAAGGAAGAGAAGAAATGAAGGACTATTAGAGGAGGTCTTGTAGGTATGAGGTTTTAGGTATAAGTTCATAGGTATTATGAGGTAGTAGTTTAGTTAGAACTTTATACCTATGTCTGTATCATCCAAATCAGAAACCCGTTTACCTTCTTGTTCATAGGTATGGGGTAGTAGTTTAGTTAGAACTTTATACCTATGTCTGTTTCATCCAAACTAGAAACCCGTTCACCCTCTTGTTCATATGTATGAGGTCGTAGTTAGGTTATAACTTCATACC
>JALRIJ010000461.1 GCA_023255485.1 Flectobacillus sp. | reverse complement strand
TGCATTGCTGAGCTATACGCACGAATCAGTATGCTTAAATTACACAAAAAGTAACTGAAGGCAATCGAATTTAAATCGGACACATTTCCATAATAATCAAAGCGATAAAGTTAAACCCATCCAACTTGAAACCGTGGTATTAAATCGTTTTGATACGAGAACAATTATCGTCAGTAGTGTTTCTTTTGTTAGAAGCAATATTGGCGATAATTTGTTTTTGATAACAAGATTTTTACATCAAGTAGTAGCACCAAACCGCCCTCCGTCTGCCTTCATACGTAACTCATCAACTGAAATAGTAGCATCCTCTATTCTTCAAAAGTACATTCAATGATTATGATTACCTGAAAAAGGAGTTGACACGAATAACACTAGTCCTCGTTTACCGGTCAAGTAAATAGAATTAATGATTTTACGTTTCTTACCTGATAAGAAACTTTATCGCTGCCACAGATACCGTCTAAATTTACCATCGAAAGCTCGAAAAAAAACCTCCGTTTTCTTTACTTATCAATTCAGTTCTTTAAAATCACTAAATTCAGCTCTTTTTAGTAAAAAAAATAGGTAAATAATTCAAAGTAAATAAATTTCTGGTTTTATTGGGTATATTTACATAGTTAAGGAAAAATAACAATCTTTTATTATGTTGATAGGATACGCACGGGTTTCGACCATTGACCAAAATACCAATCTTCAAACAGATGCCCTCAAGGCGGCTGGTTGTCAGAAAATATACATTGACAAAATGAGTGGGACAAAATCGGAACGTCCCGAATTGACTAAACTCAAAGATCAATTAAGAGAGGGGGATACGCTCGTCGTTTGGCGATTAGACCGACTGGGAAGAAGTTTGAAGGATTTGATTGATTGGATTAATTATTTGGATGGAGAAAAGGTCTCGTTGAAGTCGCTCCAAGAAAGTATTGATACGGGAACATCCACAGGGAAATTAGTATTCCATATTTTTGGGGCATTGGCTGAATTTGAACGAAACTTGATTGTTGAGAGAACGAATGCAGGTTTGGCTGCTGCTCGAGCGAGAGGTATCAAAGGCGGACGCAAGCCTAAGCTAGATAGTAGCAAGCAAAAAACAGCTCAAACGATGTACGATTCAAGAAATCATAGTATCAAGGAAATCTGCGAAACACTCGGTATCACCAAACCGACGCTGTATAAATATTTGGTACGAAAGAAATAATCGCTTTGTTGGAAGAAATGCACAGAGCGTTGATTGGTCTTCTTCCATAATTTATAAAACAGACAAAACCCTAGTCAATTGCTTACCAAATGACTAGGGTTTTAAATAGAAGCAGAAAGTGGAGTAAGTGAATTACTCCAAACGCATAGGTGTAGCCTACATACAAATTTCTAAAGAGGTCGTCTGCCCTGAATTACTCGTAAAATCACCGCAATAAGAGCAATTGCTAGTAGAATATGAATAAGTCCGCCCATACTGTATCCTATAAAACCAATAGCCCATAGTATGACAAGTATGATTGCTATCGTGTAAAGTAAATTTCCCATCGGTTTTCGTGCTTTGCTCGATGCTTCTGTTTTGCTTGCCATAGTTTGTGCACTTGATAATATACCACGACCATCAACAGAATAAAAAGCTGTATGAGTGAAAAATAGATAAGTTCTATGGTTGAATTTCTCATGTGTTTTGACGTTTACATTCTTGCTCAATCTTATCTTATAAGAATCGATAGCCTATAGTGGCCTGATACCAAGCGTTTTTGTAGCGAGGGGTTGTCGAGGTGCCATCGCCATTATTTTGCTCCATGTCATAACC
>JALRIJ010000460.1 GCA_023255485.1 Flectobacillus sp. | reverse complement strand
AGTTCTGAGACGCTTTTGCCACTAATTTCAATTGGTTAACTGCCCATTCGGTACGAGCTTTAGGATTTCCTTTTACCGAATCAGGAGCAAAGCCATCAAACATGACATCATAAGCGGGGTTCACCGCTACCAATTGTCCTTGTAAGTGCGTAGAAAGCTCAGTAATCTGAATTCCTTTATCCGCCAGTTTACCCTTCAATTCGTCGCAATACGTTTTTGAAGTAGCCGCCAATTCTAAGTCAATGGCACGAGCATCCCAAGTTGGAATTTGCACACCTTTATATCCCAAATCCGAAACCCACGAAGTAATCGAATCTAATGAGTTAAAAGGGGCTTTATCATCTAAAAATTGTGCTAAAAAGATAGCAGGTCCTTTGATTGTTTTCATGAATAATATGTATTGAGTGATTGAGTGATTTTTGATTGAGTGATTTTGACTAATCAGCCACTTATATTTCATCAAATAGGCTTTAAGCAAAGTCAAAGTACATTTTCAATAATTTTACTCAAATGTGAAAATCAAAATTTATTTTTTCTCTTTTTGTATGGTAAGACCAACTGTTTTACGAGCTTTCGCAAGGATTTTTAAAATTTCATTACCTTCATTTATTAAGCTTCTAACTTTGTGGTCTTCATAAAATTTAGCATCAATAGAATATTCCAACCAAAATAGACTTTCATCAAGTTCTTCGATGACAATGCTGATTTTAGCAAAGAATTCATTTTTACTTCTTGCTCTTCTTACGGCTCTATAATTCGCAACTGAAGATGAAGACGAACGAATCAGTTGTTTGGCAATATTTTTGGCTGATGCAGTTTTTGTAAATAGATTGTCGCACAATGGCATACAGCGTAATCCGAATGATTTGATTCGCTCAAATACTAATTCTGCAAATTCATCTTTAGGTAAGTAGTCTTCTTTTTGCATAAATTGAGGTGTAAAACTCTTCTTATAGAACGAATGGTGATTGAAGAAAAATCACTCAATCACCATTTACTAATTCACTCAATGCTAAACTTTCACCCAGCTTTGGCTTCTGTGGCTATCTAAGATTCTTTCGCAGATTAATAACTCTCTGTAACCGTCTGCAAACGTCGGGAATGGAGCGTTTTCTGGCATTTGACCTGCTTCGATAGCGGCATATACCTCTTTGAATAATTGTTTTGAGGTATCAGGGAAACCTTCGTTGTGTCCACCAGGGAAAGTCATCAAAGCACGAGCTTCTGGGTATGCTAATGATGGGTCACGCATTAATGACTGGTTATAACCGTCACGATTACCAATCCAGATTTCATTTGGAGCTTCTGAGTTGAAAGCAAAAGTTTGGTTAGAACCTGAAATCTCTAATTTCAATTGATTCTTACGTCCTGCTGAAACTTGAGAAACCGTTACTAATCCTTTGTTTCCATTATCGAAACGTAACAATACGTTAGCGGTATCTTCCGTTGTGATTTCTACGTCTGCATAATCTTCTGGTTGTAACATTTTACCAGAATACGTTTCTACAGGCTTCAACGGTTTCTTACGAGTTTTATGAACCGTGTTAAAATCCGCCATTACTTCTGTCGTTTTCAAGCCTGTGATGTATTCGATAATATCCATCAAGTGAGAACCAATATCGGCAATTGCACGAGAATCACCTGATTTATCTGGTTCTAAACGCCAGTTATAATCGGTATTGTAAAACAACCAATCTTGTAAGTAGGAGCCAATTACCGAATATACATCTCCTAAATCACCTTTCTCACGCATGGTTTTCATTTGACGAACCAATGGGTAATAACGCAAGTT
>JALRIJ010000045.1 GCA_023255485.1 Flectobacillus sp. | reverse complement strand
TTGAAATGCTTGTCTAAATAATCAAAAAGATAATAAAGCATGGTTCAGTGGAGTAGGGTTTAATGTTAGTGTTTAATGTCGTTGATAAGGTAATTGCTTAAATGCCAAAGGCTTCACGCAAAACTAAATGGTCGTCAAAGTCGTGTTTTACCCCTTGAATATCTTGATAGGTTTCGTGTCCTTTACCTGCCACCAGAATAATATCGCCTGCTTGTGCGAGTTCTCTTACGGCATATAAGATAGCCTCTTTTCTATCCTCAATGGTTTTGGTTTTTTTGAAATGAATAGGAGACACGCCTTTTTGCATTTCTTCCAAAATAGCCATTGGTTCTTCAAAGCGAGGGTTGTCGGAAGTCAAAATGACGTTATTGCTCAATTCTGTCGCAATTCTAGCCATAATAGGTCTTTTGGTCGCATCTCTATTGCCACCACAACCAACCACGGTAATCACCTGTTGATTGCCCTCTTTAATTTCGTTGATGGTTTTCAACACATTTTCTAAGGCATCAGGCGTGTGAGCATAGTCGATGATACCAACCTTTTGGTCTTTTGGCGAAAGTATCTGTTCAAAACGTCCTGGGGCTGTTTGTAAACCAGACATACACACGAGTACTTCGTCTTTGTCTTCACCCAGCAAAACGGCAGCCCCATAAATTGCCATCAGGTTATAGGCGTTGAATGTGCCAATGAGTTGGAAATGAATTTCTTTACCGTCAATTTCCATTTGCAAGCCATAAATACTGTCTGAAACGATACGTCCTCTGACAGTAGCAATGGTTTCTAAGGAATAAGTATGGATACTTGCTTTGGTATTTTGAACCATCACTGCTCCACGGCGGTCATCCACATTCACAAGAGCGAATGCCGATTTTGGAAGGGCATCAAAAAAGCCTTTTTTGGCTTTGATATAATTGTCGAACGTTCCGTGAAAATCGAGGTGATCGTGGGTGATGTTCGAGAAAATAGCTCCTGTAAAACTCAAGCCTGTAATACGATGTTGCACCACCGAATGCGAACTTACTTCCATGAAGGCATGGGTACAACCTGCTTCCACCATTTGAGCCAATAATTTGTTCAAATTAACGGCATCGGGCGTAGTATGCGTTGAAGGAATAACGTCTTCATCGATTTGATTTTGGACGGTTGATAATAAGCCACAACGATAGCCCAATTGACGAAACAGACGGAACAATAAAGTCACGGTTGTGGTTTTTCCATTCGTTCCTGTAATCCCTACCAGTTTTAATTTGGTAGAAGGATGGTCGTAAAAAGCGGAGGAGATAAATCCAAGTACTTCGGCAGAGTCTGCTACTGTTAAGTACGTTACTCCTTCTTGAATGGTTGCGGGAAGTTCTTCACAGAGAATCGCTGTTGCTCCCAACTCGATTGCCTTTTCGATGAAGCTATGCCCATCGACCTGCGTACCTCGAAGGGCAGCAAATAAACTACCCGCTTTGATTTGGCGAGAGTCAATCGTAATGGCATCAATTACCGATTCTGTAGAACCTGTGACCGTTACCTGTTTAATTCCTTGTATTAATTGACTGATTGATTTCATCTGATTATCTGTTCTGGGATAATGATGAATTTTGGAATGTTAATTTTCTAGGTACCTATGTAGTTAACTATTAACACTCAAAATTAACCATTAAAAGATTTGTTTGGCCTTGATGTTAGGTATTAGCTTAGAATCTACCAAAAACGAGCGTTGTTTTCCACTACCAATTTTGATATAAAAGTTGACTTTCAAAGGCATCTCTAGTGAACCTTTTTGAATACGAATACTCATAGGACGTTCAACCCCTTTCTTTTTTCCTTCTCGTTCTACTGCTAGAAGTTCAGCAGCTCCGTATTCTTTTTTACCAATAACGGTTTTATTAGGTAACGATAACTCAGCTACTAATTTTTCACCCGATTTAAGTTCACGGCTAAGCGAATAAAAAACACCCACTTCAGCAATATTCTTTTTGTTGTTAGAATCCTCTAAGTCATCGTCGGCATCGTCAAAACCATTTGCATAGAAACCTACATTGCTGATGGTTACGTGGATTTTATCGTCCAAGGCGTCAATGATGTCACCCGTTTCTTTTAGCTCTACTTGCATTCGTTGAATTTCGCCTTTTTTCTCCGAAACAATATCTTCCAATTCACGAATTGCCGAACGCTGGTTATTAATTAAGCTATCCTTCTGTTTAAGAATTTTTTGAAAGTTAGCCATTTTACCTTCATACTCGTTAATCGTCTTCGTGATTTGAGCCTGTAATTTATCCTTGTCTTTTACCAACGTCGCAATTTGAGTATTCAGCATCGCAATCAACTCTTTTCGCTCTGCTTCATTTTTGTCATTTTTTTCAAGCTTAATGACTTCTAATTTCTCCTTTAGGGCATCAATTTTACTTTGTTTTTCTTGAATACTGGTACGATTGTCCCGAATATCATCTCGTAGTTTACCAAGATCAGTATTAATCATTTTGATTTCTTCCGAATTCAATTCGATTTTACTTTGTTCGATACTTGTAGCACTATATTGGTGATAAAACAAATACGCTACTAATGCCATCAGTACTCCGATAATACCGTTGCGTAAAAAAGAAGCTTGTGGTTTGTTGTTTTGCTCGTTTTGTGAATTTGTTAGTTGGTTCATTCGTTAAGACAAGTTTGGTCTGTTTAAATTATGGTAAGACTAATGCGATAAACAAGGAAAATACTCCCAGATTTATCGAAGGGTCAACATGATACTTTTATGACTATTTACCGAACTACCTGGCGTTATACTTTGACTAACTACTTTTCCGATACCTCTATAACTTACTTTTAGCCCTTTATTTTCAAGGATAAAAAGAGCATCTCTCAAACTCATGCCACGGGTATCAGGAATTTTATTTTTAGGGTTTTTATATACTTTGTAATCTAAATATTCATCGTTCTTTTTGACCAAAGCCCAGCCTTCGTGTTCAGGATTTACCTCAATTTCAAATTCATCTGTAATGGCCTTTAAATCACTGGTATGAGCTACTAGTTTAGTAGTGGCAAAATAGCGAGGGTCATAATGGCTTGCTCCTAGGGATTTGTGCATTTGAATATCGCAAGCGTAAATTTTATCTGCTACCTCTTTAAAGACAGGAGCAGAAGCTTCTGCTGCAAAAAGAGCTTCTCGTTGCATCCCTCTTGGATTATCAATCATCACAGCGATACTATATTTGGGAGCTTCTGCTGGGAAGAATCCAATAAATGATGTATAGTATCGGCCTGGTTGATATTTCCCATTAATCAATTTCTGAGAAGTCCCAGTTTTTCCTGCAATCTTATACAGCGGATTTTTAATATTGGAAGCTGTTCCTCGCTCGACTACCCCAATAAGCATTTGTTTCACTTTTTCAAGTGTTGTCTCACTACAAATAGGTTCTTCATATACCTTTTGCGTAAGCTTATAATCGGTTTCTAGTTTGTCTGCAATTTGGGTATGCTTTACAATAATCGGCTGAATCCATTTACCATTATTAGCAATGGCATTATAGAAAGTCAACATTTGCAAAGGGGTTAAGCCCGTTCCGTAGCCGATGGAATTCCAAGGCAGGGCTGTTGGGTCTCCACTTTTAGGTCGATTAATAATGGGACGAACATCAGGTTTAATCTGAAATTCTAAAGGCTGATCTAAATGGAATTTGTGTAAGTAATCGTAATACGCTTGTTGCTTTTTTTCTCCAAAATATTTCAGCATCAACTTTGCAATCCCAACGTTAGACGAGTGTTCAAATACTTGCTGTGCCGTAATGGTTCCGTAACCGTGTGGCCCAGAATCCTCCAATTTTTTAGAGCCAATCATCATACTCCCATTGCCCGTATTTACCCATTCGTCGTTAGCAATATTTGCTTCTTCCATGATTGCTACCATAGAAGCAAGTTTGAATACAGACCCAGGGTCAGTGCGGCTCAACACGGCATGGTTGTAGTTTTCCACATAGTTGGTGTCGTTGACGTTAGTAAGGTTTGCCATCGCTTTAATTTCCCCAGTGGCAACTTCCATCACAATGACACACCCCTTTTCGGCATTATAGCGTTTGAGGGCATTGCGTAAAGATGTTTCAGCAACATCCTGAATATTAACATTTAGCGTAGTATAAACATCTACCCCCGGCACAGGAATAGAAGCCTCTCCACCTTCGATAGGTCGCCAACTACCCCCAGCAATTTTTTCAAAAATACCCTTTCCTGCTTTTCCTGCTAGTTCTTTATCAAAGCTATTTTCAAGACCTACCTGTTCATGATCTTTTTTATAGCCAATTGCCCTAGAAGCCATGCTTCCAAAAGGATTATATCGCTTCGTTACTTTCTCAAAAACAACCCCGCCTTTAAATTTTCCAAAGCGAAATATAGGCCACTTTCGCATATCCTTTACGGCTTGGTAGTCGATGAGTTTGTTATTAATCATGATGTAGTTAACTCTTGCTCTACGAGCAAAATCAATTTGATAGAAGTATTCTTTGGCACTTTTATCTTGATAAAAATTAGACAGCATCATACAAAGCGAATCAATCCCTTCGTCGTAAATTTTTACATTTAAAGGGTTGCGCATAGTAACGAGTGGGTCGAATCCTAGGCGATATTTAGGAAGGGATGTTGCCAATAGACTACCATCATCTGCATAAATATTCCCTCGGACTGCATCTACAGTACGTTCTTTGACATAACTTAAACTAGCCTTTTTTCGCCATTTGTCACCATCAATTGTTTGTAAAATAACAATTCTTCCGACAATGGCCAACGCAAAAAGTAACATCATTAAAAACATGATGCGAACTCGTACTACGATGTCTTTTTTTATGTTCATAAAACTACACAAAAAGGCTTTTACTTAAATTGAAAACAGTACCTTGACCTATTTAACCACATAGTGACATAGAAAACATAGCTACGTAAAAAATTAATAATCAATTAGTTATGCCTACTATTTCCCTATATGATTCTTAAAATAAATATGTCTTACTACTTAATCAACCAGGTATTCCACTTAGCGGGTGAATTTATTCACCCGTCTCGAAAAGTTTAACTAATTGAGACAATCTACAAGCGATTCACTAGAATCCAAAATATTCTTTTGCGTTGTTATAGCAAATATCTTGTACCATTTTACCCAATGCTTCAATATCATTTGGTAACTCGCCATTTTCTACATCATTTCCTAAAATATTACAAAGGATACGACGGAAATACTCATGACGTGGGTACGATAAGAAACTACGAGAATCTGTTAACATCCCTACAAAACGACTCAATAAACCTAAGCTAGATAACGAGTTGATTTGGTTTTCCATCCCTATTTTTTGATCCAAGAACCACCAACCAGAACCAAACTGAACTTTACCAGCAACGGTTCCATCTTGGAAGTTTCCAATCATGGTAGCGATTAAATCGTTGTCCGCAGGATTCAAATTATAAATAATTGTTTTTGCGAGCTGATTGGTATTATCTAAGGTATTTAAGAATTTCGATAAGGCTTCAGCTTGAGAGAAATCACCGATAGAGTCAAAACCTGTATCTGGACCTAATTCTCTCAATAAACGTGCGTTATTATTACGTAAAGCACCTAAGTGAAACTGCTGTACCCACCCTCTTGAATGATCTAAGTGGGCAAAGTACACCAACATCGCTGATTTGAACTGGCGTTTTTCAAAAGCAGAAACGTCTCCATTAGCAACGATTTTAGCATAAATTGCCGCAATCTCCTCTTCTGTATAGTCTTCTGCATCAATTTGATTTAAGCCGTGGTCAGACAATTTACAGCCGTGTGCATGGAAATAGTCATGACGAGCTTTGATTGCTGCTTTAAACGCCGCTAAGTCTGTCAATTCCAAGCCTGTTACTGCTGCTAATTTTGCCACGTAAGCATTGAAGGAAGGAATATCATCTACCGCCATCGCTTTGTCTGGACGGAACGTTGGTAATACCTTAATTTCAAAACCTTCATCTGCTAATTGCTTGTGATACTCTAACGAATCCGTCGGGTCGTCCGTAGTACACAAAGCCGCCACGTTCATTTTTTTCAATAAACTACGCACCGAGAATTCTGGTGTTTGTAATTTTTCAGAACATGTTTTATAAATACTATCTGCTGTTTTCGGACTTAATAAATCCGTCACGTCAAAATAGCGTTGTAATTCTAAGTGCGTCCAGTGATACAATGGGTTACGCATGGTATAAGGAACGGTCTCTGCCCATTTAGCAAATTTCTCCTCATCCGTACTCGATTTACCCGTGATATACTCCTCCGAAATACCGTTGGTACGCATCGCACGCCACTTGTAGTGATCACCATACAACCAGATGGCTGTTAGGTTCGGGAACTGATAATCATTCGCAATTTGCTCTGGAATCAAATGGTTATGATAATCAATGATAGGCATATCCTTAGCATACTGATGATACAGGATTTGAGCCGTCTCTGTTTGTAAAAGAAAGTTTTCGTCTAAAAATTTTTTCATTGGGATTGTTCTCTTTAACCGTAAGAAATCTAGTGATTCTGAGGGTCAACTGGTTTTAACCCGTTGCACTATTTATTTAACTTTCAGCGGGTTAAAACCCGCTGCCTCATAATTACTTGCTCTTACGGCTATTCTATCAGTCAATAATTAATTACACTTATAAAGAAACGCCTCTTTTCCAAGGGATAAAGTCGTCATGTCCTAACAATACCGCTTTTGGTTTGTATTCACCCGAAGCCGTAGCAATACAGATTTCTAGCAAATCCTCTCCCATTTCTTGGATATTTTTCTCACCCGTAATCACCACCCCTGCATTTACGTCGATAATGTCCGCCATGCGTTGTGATAAAGCTGTGTTAGAAGCGATTTTCAAGACAGGACATACAGGATTTCCCATTGGGTTTCCTAAGCCTGTTGTGAACATAATCACGTTTGCTCCAGAACCAGCCAAACCAGTAGTACACTCAGCATCATTCCCTGGCGTACACAACAAGTTTAAGCCTGCATTTTTTGCTTGTTCGGTATAATCCAACACGTCAGTAATCAAGGCATTTCCTCCTTTTTTTGCTGCACCAGCCGATTTCATGGCATCGGTAATTAATCCATCTTTGATATTGCCTGGCGAAGGGTTCATGTCAAAACCAGAACCTACAGCTTCGGCACTACGAGCATAAGCCGCTTGAATCGTCGTAAATTTATCCGCTAAGTCATCGCTTACGCAACGGTTAATCAGCTCTTGCTCCACTCCACATAATTCTGGGAATTCAGCTAATAACACTTTACCGCCCAAGGTCACCAATAAATCGGCACAGTACCCTACTGAAGGATTTGCTGAAATTCCAGAGAATCCGTCTGAACCACCACACTCAACTCCTAAGGTAATGTGTGATAAGGGAGCAGGTTGACGAGTAGCTTTGTTGGCTTCCGTTAAACCAATAAAGGTCTGACGAATCGCTTGTTTCAACATTACTTCTTCGTTTCCGATTGCTTGTTGGTCAAAAATATAAAGCGGCTTGCTGAAGTTAGGATCTACTTTTTCTAATGCTTCTTGGAAGATTTTCACCTGAGCATTCTGACAACCCAAGCTCAAAATCGTTGCTCCTGCTACGTTAGGGTGCGAAATATAACCTGCCAATAACTGACACAATACTTGAGCATCTTCACGAGTACCACCACAACCGCCTGTATGTGTCAAAAACTTGATACCATCCACATTTGGAAAAAGTAAGTTTTTGCCATCTTCTTGGTTTTCACTTTCTTCATACACAAATTCTTCCAAGTTAATGCCACTTTTATAAGCGTTAATCAACGATTGTGTATAGCTATTATATTGATTAGAAGGAGCGTAACCCAATTCTTTCAACAAGGCATTTTTGATTACTTCTACGTTCTGATTTTCGCAGAAAACCATCGGTACAACTACCCAATAGTTAGCCGTTCCGACTTTGCCATCTGCACGGTGAAAACCATTGAAGGTACGATTCGCAAACTTTGACGCATCTGGTTGATTCCAAGAGGTAAAAGGTTGGCGACCACTATACGATTCAGCCACGTGTTTCACGTTGAATGTCGTAATATGTTCTCCTTTTTGAATCGGTGAAGCAGCTTTACCAATCACTAAACCGTACATTTTTAAGAAGTCCCCTGCTGCTAAATCGCTTTCTGCAAATTTATGCTTTACAGGCACATCCGTTACTAACGTGATGTCGTTGTGAACTTCTCCTTTTTTTAAATCTGTTAATGCTACGAATACATTATCCGCAGGATTAATTTTTATGACTTTGTTCATAATTTTAGTAGTGGGATTCCAAAAATAAGCCCCTAAAAGGCTTAAAACAGCTTGCTATCAACAACTTGATAGCAAGGCTGTACTCAATAGTTAAGCAAAAATTATCGAAACTTTCGCCGATTATGCTGTCACTGGGATTAATGCTTTTAGGGTATGATATACGCCATTCGCTAACATTAATTGCAACTGTACTTTAACCGCTTCTGCAAAACCAGCCAATTGTGTTAGGTCTGTTTCCCAAAGTGTTTTGTCAGCTAACACCACATCAACTAATTCGTCAGACGATAATGTTTTCCATTTCTCGAAGAAATAAGCTGCTTTATCATCTTGAATCACATACGATTCTCCATTTAATTCGCCATAATATTTACCTCCCTCTTCCTTAACCGCTTTCAAGAACAATAAATAAGCGGCAAAACCTACCGAAATATACTGTGGAGTACAAGCTAAGGTTTGGTAGTAATTTAATAAGGTAGGAATATTACGCATCTTCATTTTAGAAGAGAACTGCACCGTAATACTCAACCATTGGTGGTCTAAGCTTTGGTTTCTGAAACGGTCTAATACTTGTCTTCCGAAACGTTCAGCTACAATTTCTTGTACTTTGTATGGGATAGCAGGAGCTAATTCAGCCAACATCAAATTGCTAATAAACGAAGACATTGATTCGTCGCCCATTGCTTCTTTCACGGTTACAAAACCAGCTAAGAAAGCTAAACCACAACTTAATGTGTGTGTTCCGTTCAATAAACGAAGTTTTAATTCACGGTATAAATCAATGTCTGGTTCGATGATAACACCATCGTCAACCAATTGGAATGACAAGGTTTCTTTTACCTTCTCGTCACCTTCAATAGCCCATAGTCTATATACTTCCGACATGGTCAACAAATCGTCTTGGTATCCTAATTGAGCTTCAATAGCCGCTTTCGTTGTAGCATCAGGTTTTCCTGGCACAATACGATCGACTAATGAATTACAGAATACGTTGCTTGATTCTAACCAGTCAATAAACTCCGAACTCATACCGTTTAGGTGAGCCAATTCCAAGACAATACCTTCTAGTTTTTTACCATTACCCACGATTAACTCGGTAGGCACAATCACCATACCGTGATCTTTACTTCCGTTGAATGCTTCGTAACGAGCATTCAAGAAAGCCAATAATTTACCTGGGTACGAAACGGGAGGATTGCTATGAATGTCGTCTTGTACCAATTGAATACCAACTTCTGTTGTATTAGAAATAATGATAGTCATTTCAGGGTTTTTAGCACATTCCAAAATGGCATCCCATTGGCTTTTGGCCGAAAGCACACGACTAATTGACGAGTTCACCGTATTAGAAACGACTTCTTCTCCTTCAAAAATGCCTCGCTCACATAAGGTATAAAGACCATCTTGCGTGTCAAAAGCAGAAGAGTCACCTGCGTCAGTTGACTTTACGACAACGATTCTACCATTAAAAATACCTTGGCGGTTGGCTTTGTCAATAAAATAATCGGGAAGACCTCTTAAGAGCACACCAGTTCCAAATTGTAAGACTTTTTCTGGTAAACTGAATGTCGATTCTGAAGGTAGTTGTAAGTCAGCTACGGCAGACAAAGCTGCGATCGTGTTGCGAGAAAGTTTATTCATACTAGTACGTTATATAAAGCAGTATATGTGGATAAGCCACCGTTCTTTTCAGTATTTAATTATCAAATTTTTGTTCTATTTTTAACAATACCATCATGCAAAAGGTAAGGACAGTCTATTTTTCACCTAAAAAATGAGGTAGAGACGAGCCTCAATATCTTATAAGAGGAAATAATCAAAAATAATACTTATAGTACTTTTCAAAGATTATTCATAATAAAGGTATTAATTCACTATACAATGCTATCACATTCTTTACGATAGGGCAAGGCTTCGTTGAAATCTTTTTACGCAATCGTTTTCGGCAACGTTCCCAATGCACAAACGTTTTCAGAAAAAGTAGTATCTTTTATGGGAAAAAGTACAATTTACACTTGTACCCTTTCTTTTTTTTGTATTTTTCTAAGAAAGCATTTCGATGCTTATCTATAAAAAATCACCTTACAAGCCCTGTAAATTATTTCCTTATAAAGGCAAAAAATATACGATTTATTCCGATTCCAATAGGCTTTTTATAGTAAAAGGCTACCACACGCAATAGGTAGGTAGCCTTTTACCATCAATTATCAATGGTCTTTTACTATTGTTTCAACAACCAAGAAGCCCAATTTTTAGCCGCTTTAAAGTTCTCAAAATCAGCAGGTAATTTACGTCCGTTTAAGTATTCGTTGTAAATCCATGGATCGCCCAATACAAAGACAGTACCTTTACCCACTTTGGCTGTAGCAATGATAACATCTTTACCTTCTACTAAAGCAGGTTTCGCAGGAGCTTTTACACTCAAGGTTACCAATTCTTTCACATAAATCTTTTTAGCATCGCCAAAAATAGGATGGTTTGCTACGCCCTTTTTGTCAGTCAATATGAATTGTCCTTGTTCAAATTGGTCGTTTTTCACCATGTTACGATTTTTACCTGTAAACTCAATCCCAAATGCTTTCGTTAACTCATTGAAGTGTTGGATTTCGCAGTTGGTTGTATCGTTTGCTAAAAGCACTAACACCCCTCCGTCATTTACCCAATTTTTAAGCGTTTCGATATGCTTAGCCTCTACGAAATTCGGGTTTGCCGTTTCTTTTTTCGTATCGGGATCCACAATGATATACACATCTGTTCCCTTCAAGTTTTGAGCAGTTGGTTCTGCCGATAACATCGTTGTTTTTGCTCCAAAATCATTAAAGATTGAACCTAAGAACGAGTAACCAGAATCAAAACGATCTTGCCAAGTATAGTGGAATTTCAAGCCGTTACGGTATTCGTTATTGAAAAAATTATCAATCGTTACGGTTTGTCCTTTTCCGATTGCCAATTTATCCAACATATCCATTTCGACGCAAGCCTGCATAAATGGCCCGATTGCCTTCAAATCGTCACTTCTTGTTGGTTCTTTGATGTAATATTCGTAAGAACCATCACGGTAAGGATTTCCACCTAAACCAGCACCACCCACAGCTTTATTGTAGTGTACAATTCCTTCTGCATCCGTAGTTACAAAGGTTTTAATTAAACCATCGAATCCTTTTTTAACTGCAGGAATGAAGCTTTCTGGTAAATAACCCATGCGAACACCTTTTGCCATTCCGTAAACAAACATGGCCGAACCTGAAGACTCCAAGTAGTTTCCTTCTTTACCGCCTTTGTCAGTTATTTGCCACCAAACACCGCTATTTGGGTCTTGGAAGTTTACTAACGCTGTTGAAAGACGATTTAAAATAGCCACTAACTCAGGGCGTTGTGGATGGTCTTGTGGGAATACATCCAACACATCTACTAATGCCATGATGTACCAACCCATTGCACGGCTCCAGTATTCGGGTGATTTCCCTGTTTCTTTGTTAGCCCATTTCTGAACTTTACTTTCGTCCCAACCGTGAATCAATAAGCCATTTTTAGCATCACGAGAAACTTTTTCCATCGTGATAAACTGATGAGCAATGTCGTTGAAATCTTCCGTACGACCAGTCATCGAAGCATACTCTGCGTAGAAAGGTTCGCCCATATACAAACCATCTAACCACATTTGAGTCGGGTAGCGTAGTTTATGCCAGAAACCGCCCACTTTGTTGCGTGGTTGCCAAGACAATTGTTGACGTAATAAATCGGCTGCTTTCTTATACTTTGCTTCTCCTCTAATTTGGTGTAAACTTAACAATTGACGACCCGTTGGGATGTTGTCAATGTTATAGTCTTCCATTTTATAGGTTTTAATAGTACCATCTTCTGCGATGAAATGGTCAACAATATGCTTGATATATAGCTGATAACGAATATCTCCTGTGCTTCTCCAAAGACGTTCAAAGCCCATCAAGACCGTACCAATTTCGTAGTTCCAATTAGCTGGTCTCTTGTTAGAAGCTACTTCGCCAGAAGCTCGTGCTTCTTGAATTGCCGAAGGAGAAAGTTGCTTATCTTGTTCCAGGTGGTTCAAATATTTCATGACCACCATTGAGTCTGGATATTGTTTCATGATGGTTGCCGCCATCTTTTCTGCCCAAGCACTATTGCTTTGAGCCATTGTCGCAGAGGTCGATAAACCCAATAGAGCGACACCAGTAATTAAGATTTTTTTCATGTTTGTTTATATGTAAGCCTTCTGTAAAATCAACATATTCAACCTATAATTCTTAATAATCAACGGGGTAAAACCCGTTATACCCTTAGTACCCTTAAATAAAATCTGCTCGCATCGGTGAAAAAACGTCAATCAATACCCCTGCTTTCAGACATACAACACCGTGCATGACATTCGCAGGAGCGAAATAAACATCTCCATCATTAAGAATTTTGGTTTCTTCTCCAATGGTAACTTCAAAACTTCCTCCTTCAGTGATATAGCTAATTTGAAGATGCGGGTGTGAGTGCATTGCCCCAACACCTCCTGCTTCAAAAGCTACTTTTACCAGCATTATCTCGTCGTTATATGACATGACTTTGCGACGAATACCTCCTCCAAGGTCAACCCAAGGAATATCTGTATCTGCGACTAAGGTTAACTCTTTTACTGAAATCATACGTTCTTGGTGTTAATAAAGCTATTTGAACTTTTTTGATACGGGCGAATAAATTCGCCCGCTAAGTGAAATCGTTGGTCAGGAACTAGTCATCTACTTGATATTAATGCCTAGTTGCTCTTTAGCCTCAAGCAATGTGTCTATTTTTTAGAAAAAACGCCTTTTGAAACCTTTTCACCGAACTCTACTACTTGCTTTGCTTTTGTTCCATCGGTATTCAATAAGCGAATTCCTTGATTGCGTTCACCCATGATTTTTAATAATAAATCGGTGTTATTCTCTTTGTACTTGATTCCGTCTAACACGATGTTTTTACTATTTTGAATCTGAATGGTATTTTTATCTTTCGACAATAAAGTAACATTTTTCAAGTTGACATTGTCTGCTTCGATACAAAGCATTCCTTTATCCGACTCAATTACGGTATTCTCAATCAAAATATTTTTAACCGCCTTTTCAGGTAACCCTCTCACCTTGATACCTGTTCCAGCTCCTAAACAGGTTACATTTCTTACATAAAAATCACGGAATTGAGGTGTTGCTTCTGACACAGGTTTTGCCTCAATGACAGGTAGCTCATCTTTTTCAGATCTATCGCCCGATAATGGAACGGGGTCTTTGGCTGCATAATACATATCAAACAAAATCGCTTCGCCTAAAATATTGGTCATTTGAACATCGTTTACGTAAATATTTTCAACGATACCTCCACGACCACGAGCCGTTTTGAAACGTAAACCTACGTCTGTACCCAAGAAAGAGCAGTTAGAAACGAACATATTACGCACGCCACCCGACATTTCAGAACCAATTACAAAACCACCGTGTGCATGATAGACTTTACAGCCTTTAATGATAAAGTTTTCGGTAGGCACGCCACGCTTACGTCCTTGCTCATCACGTCCCGATTTAATCGTAATGCCATCGTCACCCGTATCAAACGAACAGTTTTCCAATAAGCCATTTCTGCATGACTCTAAATCAATGGCATCCGAATTTTGGGCATACCAATAATTACGAACCGTTGTATTTTTTACCACAACATGGTTACAAAGCAAAGGGTGAATTGTCCAAGCAGGCGAATTTTGAATATTCACACCATCAATTAAAATATAATTACAACGAGTTAAACTAAGCATATTCGGACGTAAGAAATCCTTTACTGCTACATAATCAGCGGCTGTTTTTCCGTTATTGATTTTACTTCCTCCTTCCATCAACGAGCCCTTCAAAGAAGACTCCGACGGAAACCACATATCTTTTTTCTCGTTCAATACTCCTCCAGATTTAATCAAATCTTTCCATTGGTCATCCGTTTGCTTGTTTTTCTTGATAGCTCTCCAAGAATCTCCACCACCATCAATTACCCCTTCGCCAGTCAAGCCAATATCGTGCAAATCAATACCAGAAATAGGTGCCTGACAACGGAAAGCCTCTTCGCCTTCCCATGTAGTTGCGATGATTGGATAATCGTCATGATTACGGCTAAACTGCAACACAGCCCCTTTAGCCACGTGTAAATTCACATTTGATTTCAAGACAATTGGGCCAGTTAGCCATAGGCCTCTCGGTATCAAAACCGTTCCACCACCTGCTTGACTACATACATCAATTGCTTGATTGATAGCTTTCGAATTCAATGTTTGACCATCTGCTACCGCTCCATAACGGACAATATTAAACGTGTCTTTACGGAAAACAGGAGTATAGTATTTAGGTAATTCGTATTGGTATTTTTCTGGGAACTCTGATTTTTTCACGAACGCTTTCAATGGAGCTTGAGTTTCCATTAACCCTTCCATGACAAGACTAGCCATCACAGCCGCACCATAGCCCGAAAAGTGTGTATTATCCTCTACCCCTTTTGGATGTTTGACAAACGTTTTTTCAGGATAATGCATAAATAATTTCTTTGATGCTTCAATACCCATACTTTCAATGACTACTTTACTTTTAGCGTGTAAGTCAATAAGTGGCACATCCAATTCTTTAGCAACAGCTTTTACTACGGCAGGGTATTCGCCATGCTGATCGACGAAAGCTCCGTTTTCATCAAACTTTCTACGCATCACAGGCGTAATCAAGATAGGATTTGCACCTTTGGCACGGGCTTCTTTTACGTATTTGATAAGATTTTCTCTGTAAGTGGTTTGTGGGGCAGCATAACGAGTGCTGTCATTGATTTTTTGGTCATTATGTCCAAACTGAATCATTACCCAATCGCCTTTTTTCAATAAGCCCAATACCGTTTTCCAACGTCCTTCGTTGATAAAACTTTTGGTACTTCTTCCGTTCTGTGCATGGTTTTGCACCTCTACTGCATCAATAAAGTAATTAGGCAATACCATTCCCCAACCCGTTTCTGGGTTATCGATGGGTAGTTTATTAGCACAGGTAGAATCTCCAATCAGGAAAAGGGTAATTTTATCATCCGTTGCACGAAAAGAGGACAGGATGATAAGAGAAAGGGCAACTAGCAGTTTCTTCATAAAACGTTTATCGGTACGTTAAAAGCGATGATGAATAAAATAGTACAAGTGGTTCTTTAAAGAAAGGCAAAGCTATTAATCCAGCTTTGCCTCTATCGTTAATTAATCTTGAAGTACTCGTTTGTTAGTCAAGAGAAACAACCGCCATCATTTTCTGAACTACATAAAACAAGAATTTTCATCAAGATGCCTGTAACTACACAATATTGCTGAAAGATGTAACTTTTAAACAGCGTCATTTTTGGGAAACTTAGTGCTTAATCAAGCAGTTATCATCTTCCAGAGCAATATTGAATGTAATAAATTATCTTAAATCTGGAATTGCAACCGCATCCATATCGGTAAATACTTGGTTCTCACCAGCCATTGCCCAAATAAATGAGTAGTTAGCCGTTCCACAACCTGAGTGAATAGACCAAGGTGGTGAAATAATTGCTTGATGATTAGCCACAAACATGTGACGAGTCTCTTGCGGTTGTCCCATGAAATGCACAACACGTTGATTAGCTGGCACGTCAAAGTATAAATAAATTTCCATACGTCTGTCATGCACGTGAGATGGCATCGTATTCCAAACGCTTCCTTTAGCCAATACTGTTAAGCCCATTACCAACTGGCAGCTTCTAATACCGTCTAAGTGAATATATTTGTAAATTGTACGTTCATTTGACGTTTCGTTGCTACCCAAGTTTACTGGAGACGCTTCTTCTTTTTTCATCAAACGAGTTGGATACGCTTGGTGTGCAGGAGCAGACATCAAGAAAAACTGAGCAGGTGTTTCGTCGCTTTTGCTTGCGAAAGAAACCTCTTTTACTCCTTTTCCAAGATATAAGCAATCTAATTTACTTACTTCAAATGTTTCGCCATCAGCAGTTACGGTACCTTCTCCGCCCACGTTGATGATACCTAATTCACGACGTTCTAAAAAGTATTCACTCTTCAAATGTTCGTCATACGTTCCCAAGACCATTGCTTGAGCTACTGGCATGGCACCACCCACAATTACACGGTCGTAGTGCGTATAAGTGAAGTTGAAATTATTTGCTTCAAAAACGCTATCAATCAAGAAGTTTTCTCTCAAGGTAGCCGTATTCATCGAAGCCGTTTCTTTTGGACTAGATTCGTATCTGCTTTGCATTGTATCTATTTTTTAAAGGGATAATCATTGAAATAGCTCTCGTTTTTCACGAAAAAGCTGTCATCAGTTTAACGTTCAAAGGTCTCGAAATTAAACTTTATACACGGGCGAATAAATTCACCCGCTACGTGGAATGGTTGGTCAGAAAAAAGGTATTTTTTATGAGAACGGGTTAAAACCCATTCGCCCAAACCAACCTAACTAGCGACCCATCCAGCCACCATCG
>JALRIJ010000459.1 GCA_023255485.1 Flectobacillus sp. | reverse complement strand
GTCCACCCGCTCCAGACGAACAGAACGTATCTTTACGAATATCGTTCATGTTGATTTGAACATCCACTTCGTCCACCTCTGGTAAAACGGCAACCGTTGCCGCTGAAGTGTGAATACGACCTTGAGATTCGGTAGCAGGCACACGCTGAACACGGTGAACACCCGATTCAAATTTCATTTTACCATAAACGTCTTCTCCTTGGATGTTCATAATAATCTCTTTATATCCACCTGAAGATGCTTCTGTGTAGTCAATAATTTGAGCTTGCCAGCCTTGGTTTGAGACAAAACGTTGGTACATACGGAATAAATCACCCGCAAAAATACCCGCTTCGTCACCACCTGTACCAGCACGAATTTCAAGAATAATGTTTTTAGAGTCGTTTGGATCTTTTGGAATCAACATCTCTTTTAACATTTCTTCCATTTCTGCTTTCTTCGGTACTAATTCGTCCAATTCACCTTTGGCTAATTCACGAAAATCTTCGTCTTTTTCCGTAGCAATTACTTCTTTAGCTCCCTCAATGTTCGACAATATGTTTTGGTACTCTTTGTACTTATTGACGATTTTTTCAAGGTCTTTATACTCTTTACTAATAACCTTGTACTTTTTCATATCCGAAACGATTTCGGGTTGCGTAATTTGTTGGGCAACTTCGTTGAATCGTTCGCTGATGGCTTCTAATTGTTCTAACATGGTTGTATTGTTTGGCTAAAACCCCTTTGGAAACAAAAGAATGCCTCTGAAAAAGCACTCATTTATCAATCCTCGGCTTTGAGGGTGCAAAGATACAAAAAAATGGTGTATTTATAGGGGACTTCTCCTAGCTTATTGTCATAGAGTCAGTTGAACAATTTTAGAAGGCGTTTAAACGTTTTCTTTTCAAGAAAGTCTAAGGAAAAACAAATAGCTATTGCAATGAACTCGAAAAATATGTTAATTGTACTAATGCTTTTTATAAGCGTTGTCCTTTTCGCAACTTCATGCGTATCACCTTACCATAATGGCTACGCATCTAATGGATATTACGGTCGTCCTGCTCGTTATTATGCACCACAGCGTACTGTGGTGATAGTACAACCACCTCGTTATAATAATTACCCAAGACATCATCATGGACGTGGAAGAAGGTGGTAACATCAATTTTGAAAACTTATAGCATCAAAACGAAAGTCGTGGCATGGTCACGACTTTTTGTTTTGTATCTTTGTCCACACATTTTGTCACTTTCTTAACACGATTTTTATGACTCGCTATACATTCTTCCAAAAACTTAAAACAGTAGCTGCTTTCTTATTTTTAACAGGAACGTCTCTTTTGCAAAGCTGTGATTTTAGTCACCGAATAGACACCACCGCTGCTGTAAAAGAAATGAACGAACGTCAAGTAAAACGAATTTTACCCTCACAACTTACAGGAGAAGTCGATGAATGGGGAAAAGCAATTGCACAAGAGTTAAATAAAGATTTGGTAAAAAGTTTGTCTGATAAAGCATTGATTGATACCCTTGCAAAACGCTACCGAGTGGAAATTACGGCAGGCACACCGCTGAAATTACAGTCGCCAAGTTTGGATAGAAAAGTGAATGAAATTCTGGATGCCTATCAATATAACGCAGAAGCGAAGATTCCGCAAATAGATAATGTCCAAAAAACAGACGATGGCTCGTTCTTTTATTTCACCTCCCCGATTTTGGTCGATAAAAAATTAGCTACCTTATCTAAAAAAGTTCAGACAGAAATTGCTGCAAAAACAAATTTAGATAGTTTAAGCATCAGAAAACAAGGCGATTTTGTAGGC
>JALRIJ010000458.1 GCA_023255485.1 Flectobacillus sp. | reverse complement strand
GGCCACCTTAGAACAATTAGCCAAAATGGGGTATCACTTTTTGGAACATGCCAATTATGTAGACCATAAATTTTATGGTTTTGAACCCAAAGAATTTCGTCGCATTTTGGATGACTTAGGCTTGGTCATGCGTAGTGGACACGTACCCATGAACGGCGACGCTTGGGATAACTCACAAAAGGATTTCACTGATGCGTGGAAGAAAACAATTGAAAGTGCGGCTGTCTTGGGACAAACCTATTTTATCGATTCGTGGTTGGATATTAGTTTACGTAGAAATTTTGAGGACTGTAAACGCTTTATGGAAGTTTTTAATAAATGTGGAGAACTATGTAAACAGCATGGTCTTAAATTTGGCTATCACAACCATGACTTTGAATTTAGTTTACGCCTTACTTCGGTTCGTATTTATGACATCATCATGCAATATACAGACCCTAGTTTAGTGACCCAACAGCTCGATTTGGGAAATATGTACGAAGGTGGTGGCAGGGCCAAAGAACTACTCAAACAATACCCCAATCGCTTTGAACTACTTCATGTGAAAGATGTAATTAAAAAAGCTGATGGAAGTTATGAAAATACTACCTTGGGTGATGGTATTGTGGGCGTAAAAGAATTGCTACAACTAGCTTCCAAATCGGGTGGAACAACTGAGTACTTTGTCGAACAAGAACAGTACCAGTCCAAAACACCTTTAAAAGCTGTTCAAGAAGATTTAGCTTGGATTCAACGAATGAAACTCTAGTACATCAAGAAAATAATTTTCGATAAATGGGTTTTCTGTATAAAAACTGAAGGTATAGAAAAGGATAAAGGAGATAGTCTAATACAAGAAAAGGACTTTTGAAGGTAATATCGTCAATGATAACAGCCGACTTTCCTTGGCGAACAATACGGTGACGATGTTCCCAAAATTTCAAAAAGAAAGGTAATTCCGTACCAAAATCAACAAAATAGATTTCATCGTCTGTACTTTTTTGATCTGTAATCACGGAAGTCCAACGCTGTTTGGCCACGAAGAAATCAAGTTCTAAACTCACCACATCTCCTGTAAGGCAACCATCAAAAACCTTCACTTCTACAGGAGGAAAAGGAGGAGCGAGAGCTTTGAAAAGGGATAAGTTAAAACCTTTCCAAACAGATTGGATAGGTTGATTGACTTCGGTAGCGATATATATCTTCATGGTTGGAGTGCTTTACGATTAGGAGATTCATAAGCGAACCTCCTAATTGTGAAACACATCAACACTCAAATTGTTTATTATTGGTGGGCTTCATGCACCATTGCTCCTGCTTTTTTCTGGCAACAGCTAGGTAATTTACTATGTGACTCTTCATTTTTTTGAAGTTCATCTGCATCGTAGCCCGTATCTGTGATTGCCTTTTTAATTTTATCTACCGTCACTTTTTTCGGATTATACGAAACCGTCATTACTTTGTCAGCCAAATCTAAATTGACATCCTTTACTCCTTTTACAAAAGCAACGTTTTTCTCTAAACGAGCTTTACACATCTCACAATTTGCCGATGTTTTGATTTTAACCGTTTTAGGCGTATCTGCCAAAACAGTTAACGTGCTGATTAACAACACGAATAAAAATGCTATCTTTTTCATTTTATTAAATTTATTAAACCTAAAATTCAACATCTAATACACTCTACTTATTCCCCTTAGTATCCGAAGCTACATCAATTTTAGCTAAGTCCATTTTGCAAGAAGGACATTTACCTGCCTGCGTATAGGTTTTCTCCCCTTCGCACTTCATTGGACACATGTAGCTTTCTCCAGCAGTAGAAGAAACTTTAGCTTCAG
>JALRIJ010000457.1 GCA_023255485.1 Flectobacillus sp. | reverse complement strand
GAGGGATACCCGTAAAACTTAATCCCGTTCGAACTCTCGTAGAAAGTGCAATAGCCGATTTGTTATTTAAGGTTACTAAGGCAGCAGGCCCACGAGCTTCTACTAATGTATAAATATGTTTTAGGTTTTCACTTGTGTTAGCCTCTAAATATTCGTCTCTGTAAATAAGATTATGAGTCGTCGGATTACGATACTTATCAGGGGCAATATTCGTAATTAAGGCCAAGTAATTATAAGGGCCACTCCACTGAATATAATTATTACTCATAAAAGCATCCGCTCCTATCAGATTCACAAAAACACTATATCTAGTATCCACCACATTCGCTGGATTATTAAAAATAGCATTTGTTCCCGCATAATTACTTCCATTTACCCCTAACCATTGCTGAGCAAAGCTGAGAGTGACAGAAGTGTAATAAAGAATGAAGAGGATAAATATTCGGTAAAAGTGCATCTAAATATTACTTGGCTTTAAAACAGTCCGCTAAGTTGCATATTATATAGCAAGATGCCAAAAATCAATTCTTTTTTTTTGGCACACTACATAGAAGGGAAAGTGAGAAAATGTAACTCGAAATAATTCTATTTAATATTGACAAAATTTAATCATGGAATAGAAAACGAATTTATTAAGATTCTGAAGCTTTTTTTTACAATAGATTAACAATCAAGGAGGCCTAAATATTAGGAAAAGGCAACAGTTTTTTGGATATTCGTAAAGGTGTTAGAATCAAGACTGTATAAATTCATTCGATTCAAAATAACATTAGAACTTTACAAGTTGTTAATAAAATCATCAAAAAATACGCTAATTTTTATAAAAAAGGTTAGAAAGCTGATTTATTAGCAATAAATTTGTAGGGTTTTGCATAAAAAGCAAAAATATTTGGGAAACTGCTTAATCGACTTAACAGCATCAATTTAAATGAAAAGAATCGCAGTATTTACTTCGGGTGGTGATGCCCCAGGTATGAATGCTTGTATTAGAGCAGTTGTACGTGGTGGAATCCATTATGGAGTGGAAGTTTTCGGTATCATCCGAGGCTATAACGGAATGATTAAAGGGGATATTATTCCTCTTAACTCTCAATCAGTAAGTAACATCATCCAACGTGGTGGAACTATCTTGAAATCAGCTCGTAGTAAAGAGTTTATGACTCCTGAGGGACGTAAAAAAGCATACGAGCAATTAAAAGCACATGGTATTGAAGGGCTAGTGGCAATCGGTGGAAATGGTACATTTACAGGTGCTGAGATTTTCTTTAATGAATACCAAATTCCAACGGTAGGAGCTCCAGGAACAATCGATAATGACTTGTTCGGAACAGATGATACCATTGGTTATGACACAGGCGTTAATACAGCATTAGATGCTATTGATAAAATTCGTGATACAGCAGACTCTCACGACCGTGTATTCTTCATCGAAGTAATGGGACGTGACTCTGGTTACATCGCTATTCAATCAGGTATTTCGGGTGGAGCAGAATCAATCTTGATTCCAGAAGAAAGACAAACAATTGACGACGTTGTAGCTACTCTAAAAGCTGGCTTTGATCGTAAAAAATCTTCTTCTATCGTTGTAGTAGCAGAAGGTGACGAAGAAGGTAACGCCGCTCAAATTGCAGCAAGTATCAAAAGTGCCATCGACATCCCTGTTGACATTCGTGTAACGAACTTAGGACACATTCAGCGTGGTGGTAGCCCAACTGCTTATGACCGTATCTTAGCTAGCCGTCTTGGATTAGGTGCGTTAGAAGGCTTATTGAAAGGTGAGAAAAACGTAATGGCAGGTATTGTAAACGATGAATTGGTTTACAC
>JALRIJ010000456.1 GCA_023255485.1 Flectobacillus sp. | reverse complement strand
AATTACGCAACTTATTTTCAGATGAAAAAATACCTTAGTCTTTTGGGGCTTCTTTTAGCCCTTAATTCCTCTTATGCTCAAGTTTGGGTACCTGATAATGGCGATGGAACGTATAAGAATCCCATTATCCATGCGGATTATTCTGACCCTGATGCCATTCGAGTTGGGGATGACTATTATTTGGTAGCATCTAGTTTTGAGGACATTCCGGGCTTACCCATTTTGCATTCAAAAGATATGGTAAACTGGACAATTATCAATTATGCCTTAAAACGGCAGCCACCTTTTGCTCATTTTTCAAAACCTCAACATGGCAATGGCGTTTGGGCTCCTTCCATTCGTTTTCATAAGGGGGAATTTTATATTTATTATCCCGACCCCGATTTTGGGATTTATGTCATCAAAGCAAAAAATCCTGCCGATAAGTGGTCTGAGCCTGTCTTGGTAGAAGGTGGCAAAGGCTTGATTGACCCTTGTCCTTTGTGGGATGAAGATGGTAAAACCTATCTCGTACACGCTTATGCAGGCAGTCGTGCAGGAATCAAGAGTATTTTGGTCGTTAAAGAAATGAATCCCGAAGGGACAAAAACCATTAGCGAAGGAAAATTAGTGTTTGACGGACATGAGCAAGACCCAACACTCGAAGGCCCTAAAATCTACAAACGTAATGGCTATTACTACATTCTTGCTCCAGCAGGAGGCGTTTCAACAGGTTGGCAGTTGGCATTGCGTTCCAAAAATATTTACGGCCCTTATGAGCGAAAAGTCGTGATGGATCAGGGCGGTAGTCCTGTAAATGGTCCACATCAAGGAGCTTGGGTCACTACTCAAACGGGCGAAGATTGGTTTTTCCATTTTCAAGATAAAGAAGCCTATGGACGTATCGTACATTTACAACCCATGACATGGAAAAACGATTGGCCTGTTATTGGTGTCGATAAAGACAACGACGGCAAAGGTGAACCTGTAATGCGCTACAAAAAGCCCAACGTAGGTGCAGGAAAGAAATACCCTATCGCCGTGCCTCAAACCAGCGATGAGTTCAATACCTTACAGTTAGGCCTACAATGGCAGTGGATGGCAAATCCTAAAGCCACTTGGGCATTTGTAAATACCAGTGAAGGGACGTTGCGTTTATTTTCGGATAAAACCGATAGCATTCCAAACCTTTGGGCAGCACCGAATGTCTTGTTACAAAAATTTCCAGCAGAAGAATTTACGGTAACGACAAAACTTGCTTTTAAACCCAATCCCAAATTAGAAAACGAAAAAGCAGGCTTAACCATCATGGGCTTTAGTTATGCTTCCATTGCCTTTAAAAGCAAAAAAGACGGTAATTATCTCGTTTTTACCCATTGCAAGGATGCTGAGAAGGGAAAAGCGGAGGTTGAAACGGTGTTAACCAAAGCAGAAAACGTACCGTATTATTTTCGTGTAAAAGTAATCAAAGGAGCAAAATGCCAGTTTAGTTATAGCACCGACGGCAAAACCTTTACCGAAACAAGCGAATCTTTCACCGCAGAAGTAGGGCGTTGGATAGGAGCAAAAGTAGGGCTTTTCTGTACTCGCCAAACCCAAATCAACGATGCTGGATGGGTCGATGTAGATTGGTTTAGAGTGGAGAAATAGTTTTTGTGCAATCACTTGATTAGGGGTAAGAGTTCCATGGAGACTTTTACCCCTAATTTTTTATAAGGACATTCAATTACTAACTAGCTATAGTCTTTTGGATGATTTTTAATTTACGATAATAATTATATCACTTGCTTTTACTTAAATTTGTACCATTTTGTACAAAAAACGTAACATTACACACACAATGCGAAAACTGTTTATCATCTGTCTTA
>JALRIJ010000455.1 GCA_023255485.1 Flectobacillus sp. | reverse complement strand
TGCCATGTGTATGTGACGGTTGGCAACTGAAAGGCCTAGGAAGAATATGGGACAAAAAATCCATCCTACCGGCTTCCGCCTTGCGGTCAGCCGCAATTGGGCAAGCCGTTGGTACGCAAGCAACCGTGATTTCGCCGGCATGTTGGCCGAAGACATCAAGGTTCGTGAATACCTCAAGGCCAAGTTGAAGAACGCTGCGGTTGCACGCGTCCTCATCGAGCGTCCTGCTAAAAATGCACGCATCACAATTTTCTCGGCTCGTCCTGGTGTTGTGATCGGCAAAAAAGGCGAAGACATCGAGAGCTTGAAAAAAGAACTCGCAGCTCGTTTGGGCGTGCCAGTCGCAGTGAACATCGAAGAAGTGCGCAAGCCCGAAATCGATGCCCAACTGATTGCTGACAGCATCACACAACAGCTCGAAAAGCGGATCATGTTCCGCCGCGCCATGAAGCGCGCCATGCAAAACGCCATGCGTCTGGGTGCTCTGGGCATCAAGATCATGTCTGCTGGCCGTTTGAACGGTATCGAGATCGCACGTACTGAGTGGTACCGTGAAGGCCGCGTGCCTTTGCACACTCTGCGCGCTGACAT
Source organism: Flectobacillus sp. (assembly GCA_023255485.1). Lineage (GTDB taxonomy): Bacteria > Bacteroidota > Bacteroidia > Cytophagales > Spirosomataceae > JALRIJ01. The sequence continues at coordinate 1,258 of JALRIJ010000455.1, read as the reverse complement.
TGACTACGGCACTTCTGAAGCCAAGACCACCTACGGTGTGATCGGCGTGAAGGTCTGGGTCTACAAGGGTGACAACCTGGGTCGCAACGATGCACCCGCTTTGGCTGAACCCCGTCAAGAAGAAGAGCGTCGCCCACGTGGCCCGCGTCGTGATGCACGTCCGGGTGACCGGCCTGCTCGCGGTGCGCCCCGTCGTGCTGGCGGTACCAACACAGCACCTGTTGACGGCAGCGACAAGCCCGCCGAAGCAGGTGGTGATGTCAAACCCACCGTTAAGCGCGTACGTAAAGTAGCCGCGCCAGCTGCAGCAGCTGACGGTGCCAAAGGAGAGTAAACATGCTGCAACCCGCTCGCAGAAAGTTCCGTAAGGAACAAAAGGGCCGCAACACCGGCGTCGCAACCCGTGGCAACACGGTTGCGTTTGGTGATTTCGGTTTGAAGTCCACCGACCGCGGCCGTTTGACGGCCCGTCAGATCGAAGCTGCACGTCGTGCAATTTCACGTCACGTGAAGCGTGGCGGCCGTATCTGGATTCGTGTGTTCCCCGACAAGCCAATCTCTACAAAACCTGCAGAGGTTCGTATGGGTAACGGTAAGGGCAACCCCGAGTACTACGTGGCTGAGATTCAGCCCGGTAAGGTGTTGTATGAAATCGTTGGCGTGCCAGAGCAATTGGCCCGTGAAGCGTTTAAATTGGCCGCAGCCAAACTGCCCTTGCGCACGACGTTTGTCGCTCGCATGATTGGCCAGTAATTCAGGAGAACTCACAATGAACACAACTGAACTGCGCACCCAAGACGAAGCTGGACTGGCAAAAGAAATCAAGGACTTGCAAAAGGCCCATTTCAACTTGCGCATGCAAAAAGCCACTCAGCAACTCGGCAACACGAACCAACTGCGCGAAACTCGCCGCAGCATCGCTCGTGCCAAAACCATCCTTGCTGAAAAGCAAGCCGCCAAATAAGGAGTGACCATGACGGAAGCTAAAACATCCCTCAAGCGCACCTTGATCGGCAAGGTGGTCAGCGACAAACGCGCCAAAACCGTAACGGTGTTGGTGGAGCGTCGCGTGAAGCATGCTTTGTACGGCAAGATTGTTGCCAAATCAAGCAAGTACCACGCACATGACGAAACTGGACAATTCGGTTTGGGCGACGTGATCGAGATCACCGAGAGCAAGCCAATTTCCAAAACCAAAAACTGGGTTGCAACCCGTTTGGTTGAAAAGGCAGAAGCCGTTTAAGTTTAATCAACTTAT
>JALRIJ010000454.1 GCA_023255485.1 Flectobacillus sp. | reverse complement strand
AGCCATACCCTTTGTGAGAACCATGTTCACGGTCGCCACCTAGCGGTAATAATGCACCTCCATTTTTGACAGCGTTGGCATCATCTGTTGGGTTACCGTCTTTATCTTGTACCCATCCAAGTGGTGCAGGCACCCCTTTACGTTGTAATATTTCCATTTTGCCATAAGCTACTGCTGTAGAAGCGAAATCGGCTACAAATGGTGGGTTTGTTGCAGCAGGTACTGCCACCGCAATTGGGTTTGTACCAAGTAATTTTTCTTTTGAGAAGGTTGGAGTAACCAAAGGAGCAGCATTGGTCATTGCCCAGCCAATCATATCACTTGATAAAGCCATCATGGCATGATAACCTGCAATGCCAAAGTGATTAGAATTTTGTACTGAAATCCAGCCAGAACCAACTAGTTCTGCTTTTTTCATTGCAATTTCCATTGCCTTCGGAGCAACGACTAAACCTAAGCCTTTGTCTCCATCCACTACCGCCGTAGATGGTGTTTCATGGACAATTTTAATGCTAGGATTAGGGTTCAAACGTCCGTGATCGTATAGGCGAACATAGCCACTTAAACGAGCAATCCCGTGTGAGTCCACTCCACGAAGATCGGCTGAAATTAATACCTGAGATGCTAGACGTGCATCTGCTTCTGGACAACCAATTGACAGGAATACCTGTTCAATGAATTGTTGTAAATAACTATATTCGTAATTCATTTATTTGCGATGCTTATTCATAAATTTTGGACAAAATTACGAATAAGTCAGCACAAAGAAACATTACTTGAATGAAAAGTCTGAGGATTCCTTTGGCGGTAAGTGAAAAAAAGAAGAATCGGGAAATGGGGGAAAGAACCAAAAAGCTTAGATTTTTGTTTTAATTTTGAAGTCCAGAGCGTCTATAAATCGATTATTTATTGATTTAGTAGCTCCTTTACGTCAGTCCAAACGCCTTCGGCATCACTCCACATATTTATGAAGCTTATCTTTTCTAAACTGGTCAATTACTTTGTTCGGGGTCTCCTATTGTTAGCCCCTCTGAGCATCACGATTTATATTATCTATCAGGCATTTATTTCTGTTGATAGCCTTATTCCAATTGAAATAAGTATCCAAAATAACCCGTATCGTCTTTATGGAACAGGATTACTAATTGTCTTGGTTATCATTTTGAGTGTAGGCTTTTTAGGTTCTACCTTTTTCATTGTTCCTGTTTCCAAATTAGTTGGAGAAGCGATAAGTAAAATTCCGCTTGTGGGCATTATTTACTTATCTATCAAAGACCTTATCAATGCCTTTGTTGGGGACAAAAAAAAATTCAATCAGGCCGTTATTTTTACCGTCAATAAAGAGAATGGGATTCATAAACTAGGATTTATTACCCAAACCGATTTAGCCTTTTTAGATAAAGAGGGTTTTGTGATGATTTACAGTCCTCACTCTTATGCTTTCTCAGGAGAAACCCTGATTATGCCCAGAGCTAACGTCAAACTCCTAAATATCCCTGCATCTGAAGTAATGAAGCTTATTGTATCAGGAGGGGTATCACAGGGAAGTGTTTAACGCTTCCAGAATTGTAATTTTTCCTTTAGCGTTTTCTTATTTTGTTGATCGTACCAACACGCATTGGGCGTAGTTGGTGGTTTTCTAAAAACAGGAATACTTGCTCCAAAATACAAATCTGTTCCTTTGGGTTTGGCAATATTGAGTAGACTACCCAAATTATCAGACCCAATAAACACAGGCCCCACACGCAGACTTAGCCCAAAAGCTAACACGCTATAATTATCCAATAACGCTAGGGGCATTGCCACTTCAAACCATTTGCGTTCGTAACGAGGGGTTACCGCCAATAAAGAAGGCGTTTGCATTCCCAAGGACTCGCTTG
>JALRIJ010000453.1 GCA_023255485.1 Flectobacillus sp. | reverse complement strand
TTAGACGCTACGCCATCTTCCACATTTACCACTGAACCATCTTTGTTCAATAACATATAATCATCAGCACTTACCGCTAAACCAAGACTTACACTAGCATCTTTAGAAGGGCCATAAAGATAGGTCTTCTTACTATCAACATCTATATATAGCTCTGATGGAACCCATTTACGAGCCAATAATTCAGCTGTATTCACAGCAGGTGTTACTGTTTCGTCTTTCTTACAAGACACTACAAAAAAAGATACTACTAAGGTTAAGAGAAGAAAAAAAGGAATGCGTTTCATTTTATTTGTTGTTTTAAATATGAGGAAATATGAGCGTCTATTGCTCTTTCGACCACAAATTTAGATACCTACTACGCCATTCTACGACGTACTAACTGTCTAAAACCTCATATCCGTAAAATAAAAATGGATACTGTCCCATAGAACAATATCCATTTTTATTCAATCTCCTAAAAAAGCTAAGCCGAAATTACTTCTTAAACTGACTCACACGAGCATCTTTGATAACGCCTTTCCAGTTTAATCCATAACCAAAGTCATATACATTGCCTTCTGAGTCTTTGTGGCAAGTCATATCATAAGGAACGTCCTCCGCTTGTTTCTCGACAGTTTTCATATCAGCAGGCATTTGCATTGGTAACAAAGCCGACGGCTCTGATTTGCCAACAATCGTTTCCAAAATCGCTTGGTCTTGTACTCCAAAGCTCAATAACAACGAAGACGCAAATGGTTCAATTTCTGAGAAAATCATCGGGTTTGTTGTATTGACCGACACAATCACAGGCTTGTCTTTCATTTTAGCCTTTGTATCCGCTACTAACTTAGCATCCGTAACATTCGGCGTTTTGGCTGTTTTACCTTTATACGTACGGTTGGTAAAATTCTCCATTGGGTCTCCTCCAGCAATACTAGTTTCACGAGCTTCCGTTGCGGTATAATCGTTGTATTGCAAACTGATTGGTACATAACCATTACTTCCATTTTTCAAATCTTCTTTGTCATAGCCAATCGAAGCCTTTGGGTTTTCGATAAATACCAACGCAAAATCTGCCTCCTCAGCATTGTCTGCCACGTTAAAATACTTCTTAACAATTTCCATATTCACAGGATAATCTTCCGAAGCAGGTGTTTCCATTCCTAAGAAATTACGACTTGCTGGCACAAAGCGTTTGGGTACGTAAACCGTCTTTTTAGTAGTAATAGGCAAGGTATTTCCTTGATTTTTCAATAAAACAATTGACTTTAACTGAGCTTCGTAACCTGCTTTCATAAACTCAGGTTTCCCAACGGTAGCTTTGGTTTCTTCTGGATTCAAATAAGGGTTTTCAAAAACTCCTACTCTAAAAATATTTTTCAATAAACGTACCGCAGACTGTTCCATTCTCGCACGCATTTTTGGTTCGCCATGTTCTTTAATCCCCATTTGGTAGGCTTCCAAGATAGGTTTCATGTCGTTATTACCCCCAAACTGATCCACACCTGCCATTAATACTTTATAATGACGTTCGGCAATGGATAAATTTTCTACTCCCCACGATTTACCGTCAACGAAAACATCCATTGCTTTGTGGTCTCCCGTCACTAACCAGTCGGTACAAACCACGCCATCATAGCCATACTTGGTTCTCAACAAATCCGAGATGATGTACTTATTATAATTATTGGCTACGTTCTCATGATTTTTTGAATCTTGATTCCAAGAAATCGTATAATAAGGCATCACTGCCGAAGCCATTTTCGTTTTTCCTTTCAACTTAAAAGCCCCTTCCGTAAAAGGAATCAAGTGATTGTCAAAATTATTGCCAGGGTAAACGGCAAATTTTCCGTTAGCATAATGGGCATCACGTCCTGCCTCACCAGCACCACCACCAGGCC
>JALRIJ010000452.1 GCA_023255485.1 Flectobacillus sp. | reverse complement strand
AGGTTTCTTTATTTTGGGAACGATTATTATTATATATCATTTTCAAAAAGTCCAGTTTTCTACTGCAATATTGAAGCCTATCATGGGTATTTTTATGCTAGGAGCGATTCCTTTTATTTATTCAAATCCTTCCAAATTAGTAGTGCCCTTTACTTATATTGCCAAAAAAATCACCAAGCAAGTTCCCTCTTATTTAGCCATCAAGAGCGACGAAGAGAAATCCCGCCTAGCGGAGTCAGCACTAATCCACTACTATGACTTCAAAAGTACCTATCCTGCTATTAAACAAGAAGTTGCAAATGAACATAAAATCACCATCTTCAATACCTTAGATCAATTAGGGTATTTTGATCATTCTATTAAACGGCCTTTTTTCTATAAATCAAGAGAAGAGCATTTCTTTACCATGCACGGTGGCTATAGTGAGTTTGTAACGTTCAATAAACTGACCAGTAAAATACCCTTATCAACCCAAAACATTGCCTTATTATTTCAGCATACCATTGGATTTTACCACTACTGGTCTATTTTAAATGCTCGGGCAAACCATCCTGTTTACCTAAAGCATATTTATTTTTCTAAAGATTATTTGACACTCGAAAACGCTCAAAAACCATTCTTCTATGAATATATCTTGTGCGATAATATGCACGCATTACATACCCATATCCCGTCAGCAGCAATTGAAAGTATTGATTTTTTTGGAGAAATAGCTCTTATCAAACTTAAAAAAGCATCAAATGCTATTTATACATTAGAGCAATAAAGAAGCTATTTCAAAAGCAAAATGAAGGGATTCTTTAGTAGCTATTCAAATAAAAAGGGGCTGTCTCAAAAGTATGAGACAGCCCCTAGGCTTTTATAACAATGCTGCACCGAACACCCCAGCACTATCGCCTAACACAGGTTTCAGTATGGGCGTTGAGATTTTTTGGTCGTTAAAAATATACTTACGAATACGTTCGTAACCTTCTGTATAAAGTAAATCAATGTTACCAACTCCTCCGCCAATCACAATTAAATCGGGGTCTAAGACATTGATTAAAGTTGAAATTCCTCTGCCATAGTTTTCTAACAGACGTTCAATCGTCTGCGTAGCAAAGGCATCTGTTCCAGCCAAATGACGGTCTAAAATTTCCTTTAACTTACGAGGTTCTCCCGAAATTTTAGCATAGTATTTCTCAAGAGCTGGGCCTGCAATCACTTTTTCGGTGCAACCAGCTTTACCACAATAACAAGCTTCGCCTCCTTCTTCCAAAATATTGTGTCCCCATTCACCGCCAATACCATGATGTCCGCCAATTACTTTTCCATGAACAACTAGTCCTCCACCAACACCTGTACCCATGATAACCCCAAAAACTAGTTCTGCATCGGGATATGCTTTACCAGCACCCATTAGGGCTTCTGCTAAGGCAAAACAATTGGCATCATTTGCCATTTTCACCTCAATACCCAAAGCCTTTTTAAGGTCTTCTTTCATGGGTTTTCCGTTCATACAAACGGTATTGGAGTTTTTCATGGTTTGCGTAGCGGGGTCTAATACCCCTGGCGTAGCAAAACCAAGTGAAGTGGGTTTTTCGCCTAACTCCTCACTCACCATATTGACCAATTTCACAATTTGAGAGATGATGTGTTCATATCCCTTGTCGGCTTCGGTAGGTACACGCAAACGAGCGACAACCGCTAAATCGTTTTCACTGTCTAAAACAGCACACTCAATCTTTGTTCCTCCTAAATCAATTCCCCAATGTTTCATCTTATTCGATAGCAATACTATATGTTTATTTTCTTTAAGTAATGGTAAAGAATAAATTGATCGTATTCTTTTACCGTAGCGACTGTTACCACAGAGTTGCCCGGAGTTTGAAAATCACAGAGGTACACAGCGTT
>JALRIJ010000451.1 GCA_023255485.1 Flectobacillus sp. | reverse complement strand
ATATTGGCACCGAGATTTTTTCTCAAGATGTAGGAGTACTTTACACGGATACGCTTACAGTAGATGCTTCAACGCTCTTCTTGGATTCGGTGTCCTTGTCTGCTAAAGCAAACCTATTTGTGGGAAGTTTTACAGATCCTGAGCTAGGAAGAGTGGATGCAAAATCCTTTTTTCAAGTAAGTAATAGCGATACGTTATCTAAACTAGATACAACAGGATATAATATCTATAAGTCGTCGTTTTCTATGGCAATGGACTCGTTGGTACTAATTTTACCAATCTCGTTTGTGGCTGGAGATACGAATCAGGCTCATACCTTTAAAGTCTATCGAGTTAAGAATTCGGTTACGGGTATTAGCGTAAGTAATACGTATTTGAATGATGCAGCTTTACCTGAATATGAAAGTACGCCTATTGGGACACTTACGTTGAAAAACTTACGCCCAGTCAAGTACCAATATGGTAGTTATGCTGTTGGGAGTAATACTAAATTCGATACCTTACGGATACCTTTGAGTAAAGAGTTAGCTGCTGAAATTTATGCACTACGCTTAAATACGAATAAGAGTACAACCGTTGTTTATGATAAGTTTAAGGATATTCTAAAGGGGTTGGTATTAGTTTCTGAAAGTGGTGGTAAAGGGGCTGTGTTAGGCTTCTCTGGCTACTATTCAGTAATGCGTTTGTATTATCACTCATCATACAGATATCCGCTTAGCACGACTCGTGATACTACGGTAACGAATAAAGTATCATCGTTTCCCTTTTATGTATCTAACGGAACAAGTTCTTCTGGAGAACAAAACGTTCGATACAGTAACGTGACAACAACACGTTCTGAAGCATTAGCTACTTTATCGAAAACGACGAAAAAGGTTAGCTCAAGTAAAACAAACGGAGTTGTTTATTTACAACAAGGAACAGGACTTGGAATTAAGTTGGATTTCCCGACTTTGTCCAAATTGAAAGAAAAAAACAATGTAGCCTTTAACAAAGCTGAATTAGTCTTTCAACCCAATGCCTTACCAGTAGGACAGACCTTGGTGAATCCATTAGGTCTTTTTGAATCAACACCTCAGAACACGTTATTAAGAACTACTAGTACTGGAATTGTACAACCGATAGGAGAGAGTTCGTTTGCTGCCTATTCTAAGTTATCAAACGAATATGTATTTAATGTAACAAGTTCTTTACAGAACTTATTATCGGGTAGGAGACCAAACAATGGCTGGATTATTGCTGCTTCTGCTACCTCAACATCAAGCACTACAGGAGCAACAGGTTTAGCTTCATCGACATATTTACTCGCAAATGAAATCAGTCGAGCGTCATTTAATGCAAAAAATATCAAGCTCAGAGTATATTATACGTATGTGGCTAAATAGCGAAAGTGTAGAATTATAAAAGTAAAAATGGAGAATCTCTTAGCAGGTTCTCCATTTTTATTTTTTAAGGAGTTTGGCGTTTAACTTAAAAAAGTCCTAAATTCATATTAACTTTGAAAAGCAGTAAGATATTTCGTATTCGCTGCCTATATTGCTTAATAAAATAATCTTTAATCAGAAAATTATGTGTGGAATTGTCGCATACGTTGGGCATCGTGAAGCTTTCCCTTTAATCATTAAAGGGTTGAAACGCTTAGAATATCGTGGTTATGATAGTGCAGGTATTGCATTGTTAAACGACGAAAAATTAAGCGTTTATAAAAAGAAAGGGAAAGTAAAAGACTTAGAAGAAAGTCTAACAACTGAAAATCTACATAGTCATATCGGGATTGGACATACTCGTTGGGCTACACACGGAGAACCCAATGACCGTAACGCTCACCCACATTACTCTGCAAGTGAAAAACTTGCTTTGATTCACAACGGAATCATTGAAAATTATAGTTCTAT
>JALRIJ010000450.1 GCA_023255485.1 Flectobacillus sp. | reverse complement strand
ATAGTGTTGGGGTAAACTACGGATTTGATTTAGGTAAAAAAGCATCCTTGAATATTACAGGAAATTATCAGGAAGCAAAGGCGACTGACCGTTCTGATCCATACAATCCGCAACCTGTTGCAGGAGGTACTTACACCGGGATTTATACCAATGTAGCAGCAACAGACCAAGCCTTGCTAAAATCGAGAGGCTATTGGGGTGATGGTACCTATGGTTCGTTCCGTCCAACAATTTACGGTAGCAATGCGATGAAGTCGGGACAAGTATTTTATAATTTAGATGTACCCTTAAAGAAAGATTGGACACTTTATTCATTCGGTGCATATTCAAATAAAGAAGTGTATGCAAAAGCATTTTTACGTACTGCCGTAGCCACCAGTGCTACGTCTAACCCAGATTTATATCCAGATGGATTTGTGCCAGAATTGCCAGGGACTTCGGTTGATTACTCTTCTTTTGTAGGCGTAAAACGTAAATCATTACACGGTTGGAATTGGGATTTAAGTACAGGTTATGGTAAAAATTACCTTGACCAATGGGCTAAAAACTCTGCTAATGCTTCGATGGGAGCAAGTTCTCCAAAAGACTTCTATATTGGTCGTATTGGATTCGGACAAAGTTTATCGGAAGTGAACGTTTCTAAAACAGCCTTAGGTTTATGGGGTTCAAAATCGGTTAACTTCGCTTTCGGAGCTCAGTACCGTGTGGATAATTTCACGCTAGGAGCAGGAGACGATGCCGCTTCATTTGTAGGCCCATTAGCCGCAACCAAAAACAAAACACCAGGCTCGCAAGGACGTGTTGGGATTGATAAAAACGATATTACAGACAAAAGTCGTTCAAACTTAGGAATGTATGCTGACATAGAAAGTGATATTTCAAACCGTTTGTTAGTAGCTGGTGCAATTCGTTACGAAAATTACAGTGATTTTGGTGGAAACCTTTCGGGTAAGTTAGCTACTCGTGTGAAAGTGACAGAAGATTTCTCGATTAGAGGGTCTATCAACCGTGGCTTTAGAGCACCACTTTTACAGCAAATTGCCAATGCCGCAACTACTTCGACCGTACAAAATGGGGTAATTAGAAGCACTAAACAATTACCTTCGGATGATGCTCGCTTAAAACAAATCGGCATTGAAGATCCAAAACCAGAAACGTCTTGGAACTACAACATTGGGGTAACGGCAAAAGCAGGGAATAATTTATTATTGACTTTAGATGCGTATCAAATTGATATTCAAGACCGTATCATCATTACTGAAAACTTGAACGTTAATAACATTGCATCACTAAAAACGTTATTCCCAGGTTTTCAAGAAATCACCTTCTTTACAAACGCTGTAAGTACCCGTACACAAGGCTTAGATTTAGTAGCGTCTTACAAACATTCGGTAGGAGCAAAAGGGAAATTTACCTCAAGCGTTGCCTTGACGGTCAATAAAACGGAAATATCAGGTGTGAAAGATACGCCAGCAGCTTTACAAGCAGGAACGACTGCAAAAGTAATTTTGATTGACACCGTAAGTAGAGCCTTGATCGAAACATCTCAACCACATACGAAAGTATTGATTTCGGCAGGTTATCAGATTGGCAAATGGAGTTTCAACGTAAGAAGTTCTTACTTCGGTGAAGTAACGGCATGGGAGAAATTGAGCAAGCCAGTTACAGGAACAAGTAATCTACACCAAAGCCAGACTTTTGCAGGAAAAAATCTATATGATGTATCGGTGGTTTATAACTTCAATAAATTCTTGAGCTTAACACTTGGTGGAAACAACATTACAGACGTATATCCAGACAAAGTATATAGCAATTACGTTTCATATTCAAACGGTCAAGTTCCGTACACTCGTAACGCCAACCAATTCGGATTCAATGGCTCGTATTATTACGGAAACTTAACGGTTCGT